>NZ_JBFUHV010000032.1:0-77075 GCF_056402215.1 Rhodococcus sp. P4_B6
GGGTTTCTCACCCGGTGACCGGGCCGAGAACATCCGCCGCGTCGGCCACCTCACCCGGTTGTTCGCGGACGCCGGGGTGGTCGCCATCGCGTCGATGGTCTCGCCGCTCCGATCGGACCGGGCGATTGCCCGGGCGCTCAACGAGGCCGCGGGCCTGCCGTTTCTCGAGATCCACGTGAGCACCCCGGTCGACGAATGCGAACGGCGCGATCCCAAGGGGCTCTACGCCCGGGCGCGGGCAGGCGAACTCCGAGGCCTCACCGGGATCGACGCACCGTACGAGGCCCCTGAGACCCCGGATCTCGCGTTCGACACCACCGGCGCCGATCTCGACGACCTCGTCGCCCGGATTCTCGCCGAACTCGCCCGGCACGAGACACTGTCGGCCTAGCGTGCGACGAGCCGGCGGAGTGCCGCCTCCAGCCGTCCGGGCACGGTGTCGAGGGTCTCGATCCCGGCGACCGCCGCGTCGAGGTCCACGCCGCGAGCGGCGAGGGCGGCGATCGCGGCGAGTGCGTTGTCCACCTGATGCACTCCGAGTAGCCGGAGCCGCACCGGTTTCCGGTCCCCGGCGCCGCGGAGCGTGAACGACGTGCCGCCCTCGTCGGCGTGCACGGCGGAGGCGTAGAAGTCGGCCGCCGGCGTCCTCGACGAGAACGTCACGCGGGGCACGGTGACGGTGGCAGCGAGGCGGCGCCCGAACTCGTCGTCAACGCCGATCGCTGCCGCGGCGCAGTGCCCCGGTTCGAACAATCGGGCCTTTGCCGCGAAGTACGCGTCCATGTCGGGGTGGAAGTCCAGATGGTCGCGGGCGAGATTGGTGAACACCCCCACCCGGAAAGACGTCCCGTCGATCCGGTGCAGAGCGAGACCGTGGCTCGACACCTCCATCGCGACCGCCCCGATCCGCTGTTCGGCGAACGCGGCGAGCGTCTGCTGGAGTTCGCACGCCTCGGGTGTCGTCCGGGTCGCGGCCCGTGAACCGCCGGGTCCCCGGACCGCGATTCCCGTCATCATTCCGGCGGCGGCCCCGGCCGCGCGCAGTCCCGCTTCCAGGAGGTACACGGTGCTGGTCTTCCCGTTCGTCCCGGTCACCCCGTAGACGTCGAGCGCCTCGGACGGATCGCCGTACACCCACGACGCCAGCGGACCGAGAACCCGGCGCGGATCGTCCACCACGATCGTCGGCAGGACGTCCGACTTCCGGTCGCTGAGCATCGCGACCGCACCGCGCGACGCGGCATCGGCCACGAACTCGATCCCGTGACGGTGGCGGCCCGGCAGCGCCGCGTACACGTCCCCGGCCCGGACGAGACGCGAATCCTGGTTGATCCCCGTCACCGCGGCGTCGCCCGGCCCGCAGAGGGTCGCCGACCGGCCGAGGCGGCGCAGCACGTCGGTCAGCGGCCTCGGTGGGGTGAACCGCGGGTAGTCGACGCTCACCCTCCCAGTCCATCACTGGTGTGCAGGCCGCGAAGACGGAACCGCGATCATCCGTCCGCGGCGCCCTACCTCGCCGCTACGTCTCCACGCCGCTCCGGGGTTCGTCCAGGATTCCGCGTTCCTCGCTGTAGGCCGACCGCACGTCCGGCACCCGGCCGAGCGTGGCGAGGTACTCCTCCATCGCCTTCCGGGCGTAGGCCGTTCCCTCCTCCTCGCTCGGGATCGAGTCGCCCGTCGCCCGTCGCCACGTGGCGAGTTCGAGCGCCAACTCGGCCTGCGTCCCGGCGAAGTCGTCGGTGTCGGCGAGATTGTCGCGCTCGCCGGGATCGGCGAGCAGGTCGTAGAGTTCCCGGCTCGGACGCGGCAGGAGATGCTCGGTGCCCAGCACCGCACCGGACAGGCTGTTCTCGATGTCGAGGGGCAGGTCGAGCCTGGGCCGCGGCGCGTAGTTCTCGATGTAGCTGAACCGCTTGCTGCGTACCGCGCGGATGGGGTCGAAGCTGTCGTGGAACGTCTTCTCCGTGAACAGGACGTCGCGCGCCGCCTCCTCCGACCGGCCCAGCAACTGCTCGGCGTGGGAGACGCCCTCCACGGCCGCGGGGACCGGGACACCCAGCAGTTCGAGGAGGGTGGGAACCAGATCCACCCCGCTGAACAGGTCGTCGTAGACGCGTGGGGCCGCCCGCAGCCTCCGCGGTGGGCGGATGATCGTCGCGATACCGGTGCCCGGCGCATACAGCGTCGATTTCGCACCGGGGAACGCCTCGCCGTGGTCGGTGAGGAACACGACCCACGTGCTGTCGTCCAGCCCCTCGTCCTCCAGGGTCTGCAGCAGCCTGCCGACCGCGGCGTCCGCCACCTCGATCGACCCGTGGAATCCGGCCAGGTCCTCACGGACCTCCGGACGGTCGGGCAGATACGGGGGCACGTCGAAACCCTCGGGATCTGCGGGTGCGTACCTGTCGACCGGGTACGGTCGGTGCGTCTCGAAGAAGCCTGCGGTCAGCAGGAACGGGTGCGGAGGGAACCGCGCCAGCCACCGCGACGCCCGATCGGTGACGTACTCGCAGTACGAGTTCGACACGTCGTACTCGTGGAAGCCGAGCCGCTTGGGATAGGCGGTCTCGTGCTGCATCCCGAACAGGGCCGTGTACCAGCCCGCCTCCGCCAGCAGGGACGGCAGCGTGCGGACGTCGTCGTGGTACTGCCAGCCGTGGTGCGCGAGTCCGATCAGTCCGTTGCTGTGCGGGTACCGGCCCGAGAACAGGGCGCCGCGCGAGGGCGAGCACAGGGGCGCCGCCGCATGCGCGTCGGTCAGCAGCACGCCCTCCGCGGCCAGCCGGTCGAGGTTCGGGCTGCGCACCCCGGACGCACCGTAACACCCGAGGTGACGGCCCAGATCGTGCCAGTGCACGATCAGAACGTTGTCACGGACGGGATTCACCGGGGTCGCCACAGTCGCCTCCTACATCGGCGGGGAGTTACAGGGAGACCGGAACTTCGGCCTCCGGGAGTTCGGGTGCCCGTGTCGCCCGCGCGTAGACGGTCTCGCCCTCGCGCAGGCCGAGTGCCGCACTGTCGCCGCGGGTGACCTGGGCGGAGAAGGGTTCGCCGGTGGCCTCGTTGCGCAGATCCACCCGCACCTCGAATCCGAGGTGAACCACGCGCTCCACCGTGGCCCGCGTGACCCCGAGCGATTCGGCCGTCCCCGCCTGCTGCGCGAGGGCCAGGTCGGGGTCGCGGCCGAGGCGGATGTCGTGCGGCCGGACCAACTGCCCGTTGAGTTTGGCCACGGACCCGAGGAACGACATCACGAAGTCGTTGCGGGGGCGGTCGTAGAGGTCCGCCGGCTCCCCGATCTGCTCGATCCGGCCCTTGTTGAGGACCGCGATCCGGTCGGCGACGTCGAGCGCCTCCTCCTGGTCATGGGTGACCAGCACCGTCGTCACGTGCACCTCGTCGTGCAGCCGGCGCAGCCAGGTGCGCAGGTCCGTGCGGACCTTCGCGTCGAGCGCACCGAACGGCTCGTCGAGGAGCAGCACCTTCGGATCCACCGCCAGTGCCCGCGCGAGCGCCATCCGCTGACGCTGACCGCCGGACAACTGCGCCGGGTAGCGGTGCTGGAAGCCGTCGAGGCCGACGATCTCGAGAAGCTCGTTGACCTTCTTGTCGATCTCCGGCTTCGGCCGTTTGCGGATCTTCAGACCGAACGCGACGTTGTCGCGCACCGTCATGTGCTTGAACGCCGCGTAGTGCTGGAACACGAAGCCGATGTCCCGCTTCTGCGGGGAGATGTCGGTGACGTCGTTCCCGCCGATCACGACGGTGCCGGAGTCGAGGGCCTCGAGCCCGGCGATGGAGCGGAGCAGCGTCGACTTGCCCGACCCGCTGGGCCCGAGAAGCGCCGTCAGCGAACCCGAGGGGATGTCGATGGAGACATCGTCGAGAGCAGCAAAGGACCCGTAGTTCTTCCGGGCGCCGGTCACGGTAATCATGTGGTGCTCCTCTTGCGGTCGAGCAGAGTCATCAGAAGCAGGGTGATCAGCGCGATGCCCATCAGCAGGGTGGCTGCGGAGTACGCACCGAACGTGTTGTGGTCGTCGATGTAGCGCGAATGCACGAGCAGGGTCAGGGTCTGGGACACCCCGGGGAAGCCCGAGGACACCATGATCACGGCGCCGAATTCGCCCAGCGAACGGGCAACCGTTAGGACCACGCCGTAGGTCAGACCCCAGCGGATGGCAGGCAGGGTGATCAGCCAGAACGTCTGCCAGCGGCTCGCGCCGAGCGTCGCGGCGGCCTGTTCCTGTTCCTCGCCGATCTCGTGCAGGACGGGCTCCACCTCCCGCACGACGAACGGCAACGTCACGAACAGGGTGGCGATGACCATCCCGGGGAGCCCGAAGATCACCTTGAACCCCAGCGATTCGAGCCCGCCGAACCAGCCGTTGGCGCCCCACAGCAGAATCAGCGACACACCGACCACGATGGGTGAGACGGCGAACGGGAGGTCGACCACCGCCTGTACCAGACCGCGGCCCGGGAACCGGCCCCGCACCAGCGCGAGGGCCGTGACGATTCCGAACACCACGTTCACCGGGACGACGATAGCCACGATCAGCAGGGACAGATTGAGCGCGGAGATCGCGGCGGGTGTGCTGATCGAATCGACGAAGGCGCCGATCCCGTTCTCGAACGTGCGGAACAGGATGATGACGATGGGCACCACCAGCAGGCCGAACAGGTAGAGCAGCGCGACCGTGCGCAGGGTGATCCGGGTGGACCCAGAGAGCTTCATTCCGCCTGCTCCTCACGACGCTGCCCCCGGCTGGCGAAGACCCGGAGGGCGAACAGCGTCACGAATGCGATGGCCAGGAGAGCCACCGACACGGCCGCCGCGGCGGCCGGCCTGTCGATTTCGATCTGCTGTTGAATGTACTGGGATGCGACCTGAGTCTCTCGGGGAATGTTTCCGCCGATCAGGACGACGGAACCATACTCGCCGATCGCGCGGGCGAACGCGAGCCCCGCGCCGCTGATGATCGCCGGAGTCAGGGTCGGCACCACCACCTTGCGGAAGATCGTCACGTTGTCGGCGCCGAGGGAAGCCGCGGCCTCCTCGACTTCCTTGTCGACCTCGATCAGCACCGGCTGCACCGAGCGGACGACGAACGGCAACGTCACGAACGCCAGCGCCACGATCAGGCCGGGCTGCGTGGCGTTGAGGTGGACGCCGATCGGGCTCTCCGGGCCGTACAGCGACAACAGCACGATGCTGGCCACGATGGTCGGCAACGCGAACGGCAGGTCGATCAGCGCGTTCACGACCCGCTTGCCGGGGAATTCGTCGCGCACGAGAACCCACGCGATGAGCGTGCCCATGATCACGTTGATCACGGCCACCACCACGGACACCACGACCGTGACCCGCAGGGACGCCACCGCCACCGGCGAGGTGATCGCGTCGACGAAGCCAGCGATCCCGTCGCCGAACGAGGCCACGGTGAGCGCCGCGAGGGGCAGGACCACGATGACGCTCAGCCACAGGGTCGCGATGCCGATGCCGAGCGGTCCCACGGCACCGGTGACCCGGGCGACCTTCTTACGCGCAGGCGGAACGGGCGGAGGCGGCACCGTGATGCCGCGTCCGCCCGTCGTCGTCGATGTGTCGCTCACGTCGGTCTTACTTGGTTGCGTTGTCGTAGATCACTGCGATGGACCCGGTGTCCTTGGCGAACACCTCGGAGTCGACCTTGGCCCAGCCGCCGAGATCGGCGATGGTCCACAGCTTGGCCGGCGCCGGGAACTTGTCGGTGAACTCCGTGGCGACCGCGGGATCGACCGGACGGAATCCGGCCTCGGCCCACAGCTTCTGGCCCTCGGTGGTGTAGAGGAAGTCCTTGAACGCGTTGGCCTTCTCCAGGTTCTTGCTGTTCGACAGCACCGCGACCGGGTTCTCGATCTTGAACGTGGTCGGCGGGGTCACGTGCTCGACGGGGTCACTGTTGCCCTCGATGAACAGCGCCTCGTTCTCGTAGCTGAGCAGCACGTCGCCGGTGCCCTGCAGGAATGCCTCCGACGCCTCACGGCCCGACTTCGGCTGAATCTTCACGTGGTCGTTCACCAGTGCGGTGATGTAGTCGAGACCGGCGGCCGGGTCCTGGCCACCGTTGCTCTTCGCGGCGTACGGCGCGAGCAGGTTCCACTTCGCGGATCCGGAGCTGAACGGGTTGGGGGTCACGACCTCGACGTCGGGACGCAGCAGGTCGTCCCAGTCGTGGATGTTCTTCGGGTTGCCCTCGCGCACGACGATGGTGACGACCGAACCGAACGGAATTCCGTTGTAGGCGTCCTGGTTCCAGCTCTTGTCCACCAGGCCGGCGTCGACGAGGCGGGTGATGTCGGGTTCGACGGAGAAGTTGACGAAGTCGGCCTCGGCGCCGTCCTTGACCTTGCGGGACTGGTCACCGGAGGCACCGTAGGACGGCTGGAACGCCACGCCCTTGCCCTCGTCGGTGGCGTTGAACGCGGGGATCAGCTTGTCGAAGCCCGGCTTCGGCACGGCGTACGCGTACAGGTTGATGGTGCCCGCGCTGCCGTCGGCACCGGCCGAGTCGCCGCCGGCGGTGTCGCTGGCGCCGCCGCTGCACGCGGTCAGCGCCACAGCTCCGAGCGTCACGAGGGCCGTGAGAAGACTACGAGAACGGCGTTTCATGGGAGAAACCTTCCTGGGGATCTGTCACAGAGGGGTGTTGCGTAAAACGTGGGAGGTGGTGCGAGAGGAGTAACGCAAAGACCGCCCGAACGGAATCAGGAATGCGAACGAAAATCAGCAGCGCGAAACCGGTCGAGCGTGCGCGGTGTCATCCGCGCGCATTTCTGTGTGCGAGGAGAAATCAACAACAGTCGATGTCGGCGACTGCGAGCATGCCGACAGCGATCAACGCCAATTCATGGCGGACCTGGTGTACAGCGGCTTCAGACACGCCGTGAAATGTAGCAGAGCCTGAACCAACGTCCCACATCGAACAGGATTTACCGGGTGAGCAGCCAGGCGACGACGACGAGGACGATCAGCGCGAGCAGCGCGAGTGTGACGCGTGAGCGCGGCATCAGGGTTCCTCCACCTTCGAGACGTCCCGCCTGAGCAGGACGAAGACTGCGGCCAGCCCACGATCGAGCAGCCACGCCAGTCCCCGGCACACCGGCACCATCACCAGCAGCACGAGGGCGACCTGCGGAACGAACGGGAGTCCGGCGATCCACAGCTCGAAGCCGTCCCACCAACTCGCCATCCGGTCCACCGGGCCAGCCTATCGTCGACCGGCTCGTGACCGGCAGACAGGTGGACGGCAGACAGGTGGACGACGGGGACGGCGGCGGTCGATGATGATCACATGGTGTCCAGCGACGCGCACTCCCACGGCCGGCTGCATGCGGCCCCGCACCATCACCACCATTCGTTCCCGCCGATCGACGACTACGCGTTCCTGTCGGACTGCGAGTCCACCTGCCTGATCGCCCGCAACGGCTCGGTCGAGTGGATGTGCATTCCCYGGCCCGACTCCCCCAGCGTCTTCGGCGCCGTCCTCGACCGCAGCGCGGGCCACTTCCGCATCGGGCCGTACGGGCAGAACGTACCCGCCGCCCGCCGCTATCTGCCGGGGGGACTGATCGTCGAGACGACGTGGCAGACCGAGACGGGCTGGCTCATCGTGCGCGACGCCCTCGTGCTCGGCCCGTGGCACAACGTCGAGCAGCGCTCGCGCTCGCACCGCCGCACCCCCACCGACTGGGACGCCGAACACATCCTGCTGCGGACGGTGAAATGCGTCAACGGGACCGTCGAACTGGAGATGAGCTGCGAGCCCGCGTTCGACTACCACCGCGGCGCGGCGCACTGGGAGTACACGGGCAAGGTCTACGAAGAGGCCACCGCCACGTGTAAGTCGAGCCGCCCGGGCGACCACCCGACGTTGCGGCTGACGACGAACATGAAGATCGGACTCGAAGGGCGGGAGGCCCGGGCCCGGACCCGGATGGTCGACGGCGACAACGTGTTCGTCGCCCTGTCGTGGGCTCACATGCCCGCACCGCAGACATTCGACGAGGCGGCCGACAAGATGTGGCAGACGGCGAAGTGCTGGCGCGAGTGGATCACCATCGGCCGCTTTCCCGACCACAAGTGGCGGGGCTACCTGCAGCGCAGCGCTCTCGCACTGAAGGGGTTGACGTACGCCCCCACCGGCGCCCTGCTCGCGGCGTCGACCACATCGCTCCCGGAAACCCCGGGCGGCGAACGGAACTGGGACTACCGCTACGCATGGGTGCGGGATTCGACGTTCGCGCTGTGGGGCCTGTACAGCCTCGGACTCGACCGCGAGGCCAACGACTTCTTCTCGTTCATCTACGACGTGTCGAGCGCCGAGGACGGCAACCATCATCCGCTGCAGGTGATGTACGGCGTGGGCGGGGAGCAGACGCTGGAGGAGTCGGAGTTGCACCACCTCTCCGGTTACGACGGTGCGCGACCGGTGCGGATCGGAAACGGCGCCTACGACCAGGTCCAGCACGACATCTGGGGAACGATCCTCGATTCGGTGTACCTGCACGTGAAATCCCGTGAGAGGGTCCCGGAAACCCTGTGGCCGATGCTCAAACGCCAGGTCGAGGAGGCGGTCAAGCATTGGCGTCTCCCCGACCGCGGGATCTGGGAGGTCCGCGGCGAGCCCCAGCACTTCACGTCGTCGAAGATCATGTGCTGGGTGGCCCTCGACCGCGGCGCGAAGCTCGCCGATCAGCAGGGTGAGACGAGTTATGCGCAGCAATGGTCCGAGCTGGCCGACGAGATCAAAGACGACATCCTCGAGCACGGCGTCGATGCGCGCGGCGTCCTGACGCAGCGGTACGGCAGCGACAGCCTCGACGCGTCGCTGCTGCTCGCACCGCTGCTCCGGTTCCTGCCCGCGGACGATCCGCGTATCCGCGCGACCGTGCTCGCCATCGCGGACGAGCTGACCGAGGGCGGGCTGGTGCTCCGCTATCGGGTGGAGACCACGGACGACGGACTGAGCGGCAAGGAGGGCACGTTCACGATCTGCTCGTTCTGGCTCGTGTCGGCGCTCGTAGAGATCGGTGAACTGGACCGCGCGAAACGCCTGTGCGATCGGCTGCTCGGATTCGCGAGCCCCCTCAAGCTGTACGCGGAGGAGATCGACCCCGACTCGGGGCGGCACCTCGGCAACTTCCCGCAGGCGTTCACCCATCTGGCGCTGATCAACGCGGTGGTCCACGTCATTCGCGCGGAGGAGGCCGCGGCGGGCGGATTCCAGCCCGCCCACAACATGGTCTGATCAGGCGCCGACCGCCTCCAGTTGCGGTGTGATCCGGCCGAGCGAGTACTGCAGGGAAAGACTGGACGGGGTGTTGAAACCGACCACCGTCGCATCATCCTCGACGGCGAGACCACCCTGCTGCACGGACGGCAACCGGTCGAACCCCGGCAGCGCCATCAGGTCGTCGCGGGTGCCGCCGTTGGGCAGCATCACGACGAGATCCGCGTTCAGGGCGTCCACCCGCTCGGGGCTGAGGGCGAGACGGCCCCCGGTCGCCCCCGCCTCGTCCACGAGCGCCTGCGGCAGCGTCAGCCCCAACCTGCGGAACACCGCACTCGCGCCGTCATCGGGGTCGGCGCCGACGACGAGTTGCCCGGTGGCGAACATGAATTGGGACAGCACCGCCGTTTTGCCCGCCAGCGCGGGCAGCCGGTCGGCGAGGCCGTCGACGCTGCCGTTGGCGGTCGCGATGATCTCCGCATCTGGGTCAGGCTTCCGCGGTCGAGTTCCACCGCCGAGCCGTCGACCCCGGATTCCCAGGGGTACAACCCGCGCTCGTCACCCATCGGTCCTGCCGCCGCATACTCGGTGGCTCGGGCCCTACGGGTTACTCCGCGTAACGGTGAAGCAATCGCTCCGCGTCGGCCGCGATCTGCCGCACCACGGCCCCTGCCGGCCGCTCCGCCGTGACGAGACCCGCCGCTTCCCCGGCGTACACGACACCGAGGTCCGGGTTCGCGGGATCGTAGGCGGCGGCGAGTTCGGCGTCGGGCGCCTCCGCGCCGTGCCAGCGTGACGTGAAGTCGTTGCTCAGGGCCCGCCCACCCCACCGGGTCGGCCACGGCTGGCTGCGGGCCTGGTCGAACACCGACGTGTACACGGTGTCGGCGCTGCCCGCCGCGATCAGCTTGCCGCGGGCGTACTCCGGCCCGATCGTCTCGGGGCTGGCCAGCAGCGCGGTTCCGATCATCGCGCCCTCCGCGCCCGACGCAAGCACGGCCGCGAGACCACGGCCGGTCGCGATACCGCCTGCGGCGAGCACCGGCAGCGTCGTGGCCTCCAGGACCTCCTGCAGCAGCGGCAGCGTCCCGATCCTGCCGGTGTGGCCGCCCGCCTCGCCGCCCTGGGCGATCACGAAGTCGACGCCCGCCGCCTCCACGACCCGCAGGTCGTCGATCGTGTTCACCTGGGACGCCACCAGTGCCCCGGTGGCGTGGATCCGCTCCACGTACGGGGCGGGGTCACCGAACGACAGCGACACGACCCGCGGGTTCTCCGCCAGAGCGGCGCCGAGGAGAGCGTCGTCGTCGTCGAGCGCCCAGGTCATCAACCCGATTCCGAACGCGTCGCCGCCGATGCCCCGCGCGACCGCCGTCTCCTTCGCGACCCACTCAGGGGTTGCGTAGCGGGCCGCGCCGAGCAGGCCGAGCCCGCCCGCCTTCGACACCTCGCCGACGAGGGTCCCGCCGGCCCGTCCGCCCATCGGGGCGCCGAAGATCGGCACCTCGATTCCCAGTGTCCGGGTCAGCCAGGTTTCGAGGGCCACGTGCCGCACCTACTTTCGATCAGACGTCGACGGACAACAGGATCGGGCGTCTACTTCTTCGGCTTGTCCCCGACGGACTCGGACGACAACGCCGCCACGAAGGCCTCCTGCGGAACCTCGACCCGGCCGATGGTCTTCATCCGCTTCTTGCCTTCCTTCTGCTTCTCGAGCAGCTTGCGCTTACGGCTGATGTCGCCGCCGTAGCACTTGGCGAGCACGTCCTTGCGGATCGCGCGGATGTTCTCACGCGAAATGATCTTCGAGCCGATCGCCGCCTGGATCGGCACCTCGAACTGCTGGCGCGGAATCAGCTCACGCAGCTTCGACGTCATCCGCCCGCCGTACGCGCCGGCCGCGGAGCGGTGCACGATCGACGAGAACGCGTCGACGGCCTCACCCTGCAGCAGGATGTCCACCTTCACCAGATCGGCCTGCTGCTCGCCCGACTCCTCGTAGTCGAGGCTGGCGTACCCCTTGGTCCGCGACTTCAGGGCGTCGAAGAAGTCGAACATGATCTCGCCCATGGGCATCTCGTAGCGCAACTCGACACGGGTCTCGGACAGGTAGTCCATGCCGCCGAGTTCACCGCGCCGGTTCTGGCAGAGCTCCATGATCGCGCCGATGAACTCGCTCGGGGCGATGACGGTGCACTTCACCATCGGCTCGTAGACCTCGCGGATCTTGCCCTCCGGCCAGTACGACGGGTTGGTGACGACGTGCTCGGCGCCGTCCTCCATCACCACCCGGTACACCACGTTCGGCGAGGTCGAGATCAGCTCGAGCCCGAACTCGCGCTCGAGGCGGTCGCGGGTGATCTCCATGTGCAGCAGTCCGAGGAATCCGCAGCGGAACCCGAACCCGAGCGCCACCGACGTCTCCGGCTCGTACGCCAGGGCGGCGTCGTTGAGACGCAACTTGTCCAGGGCGTCGCGCAGCACCGGGTAGTCCGAGCCGTCGAGCGGGTAGAGGCCGGAGTAGACCATCGGTTTAGGGTCGCGGTATCCCACGAGGGGTTCCGTCGCACCGCCGCGCGCGGCGGTGACCGTGTCGCCGACACGCGACTGCCGGACGTCCTTCACACCGGTGATGAGGTAACCCACCTCGCCGACGCCGAGGCCGATGCTCGCCTTCGGTTCGGGCGAGATGATGCCGACCTCGATCAGATCGTGAGTGGTGCCCGTCGACATCATGGTGATCTTCTCGCGCGGCGAGATCCGGCCGTCGACGACACGGACGTACGTGACGACTCCGCGGTACGCGTCGTACACCGAGTCGAAGATCATGGCGCGCGCCGGACCGTCGGGGTCGCCGACGGGAGCGGGGACCTGCTTCACGACCTCGTCGAGCAGTTCCTTCACGCCCATGCCCGTCTTGCCGGACACGCGCAGCACGTCACCCGGTTCGCATCCGGTGATGTGCGCGATCTCCTCGGCGTACCGGTCGGGGTCGGCGGCAGGTAGGTCGATCTTGTTGAGCACCGGGATGATGGTGAGGTCCTTCTCCATCGCCAGGTACAGGTTGGCGAGAGTCTGCGCCTCGATGCCCTGCGCGGCATCCACCAGCAGGACCGCACCCTCGCACGCCTCGAGTGYGCGGGAGACCTCGTAGGTGAAGTCCACGTGACCCGGAGTGTCGATGAGGTGGATAACGTACTCGTCGTCGCCCACCTTCCAGGGGAGCCGGACGTTCTGCGCCTTGATCGTGATGCCCCGCTCACGCTCGATGTCCATGCGGTCGAGGTACTGGGCACGCATCTGCCGCTCCTCGACCACACCGGTGAGCTGGAGCATGCGGTCGGCCAGCGTCGACTTGCCGTGATCGATGTGCGCGATGATGCAGAAATTCCGGATCCGGGCAGGATCCGTGAACGTCTTGTCGGCGAAGCTGCTGATGGGGGACCCCTTACCTGGACCGGCACCGGCCCGGTTCCGGGCCACTGTCACCTGTCAGGATATCCAAGCCACCGCGTTGCGGCTGCTGCGGCATACACGCACTAAGCTCGGCGGCCATGGCGAGCACGTGGAGCAGCATCGGGAAGACGTTGGGCCGACTTGCACGGGACAAGGGACCGCAGCTTCTGGCGCAGCTGCAGAAGTCCGGCGCGCTGGACCGCGCGGCCGGTGTCCTGACCGGGTCGACGGCCGCCGCGCCGAAGCCGGCGCCGGGCCGTCCGGTCACCGCCGACTCCGCCCCGACCGCCCACCGGGCACGGAAGGTGGAGTACTCCCCCGACCTGGACGGTCGCGCGGATCCGGGCGAGATCGTCTGGACGTGGGTGGCGTACGAGGAGGACGCGAGTCAGGGCAAGGACCGGCCCGTGCTCGTCGTCGGGCGAGACGGCGACACCCTGCTGGGGTTGATGCTGTCCTCGCAGAGCAAGCACGACGGCGACCGGGACTGGATCGCGGTCGGCACGGGGTCGTGGGACGCGGAAGGCCGTCCGAGCTGGATCCGGCTGGATCGGGTGCTGGACGTGCCGGAGGCGGGGATCCGCCGCGAGGGCGCCGTCATGGACCGGGCCAAGTTCGAGATCGTCGCGCAGCGTCTGCGTGTGGACTTCAGCTGGCAGTGACGCGGTCACCGACCCAGGTCTTCGGCGACCATCTCGGCGATCGCGGTCATCGCGAGTGCGTTGGGATGTACCGGTTCGGCGGGTGACTGCGGCGCGAGGCCCTCGAACCACCGCTGCCCCGTCGGCGCGCACGCGTCGTGCCCGCCGTCCACCGCGGCCTTCGCGATGTCGATGTAGTGCACTCCGTACCGGGCGGCGGCGTCGACGTAGATCTGGTTGAACCGTTCGAAGTACCGGTCGAGCCAGACCGCGTCCGCGTCGGACACGGGCAGGTTCGGCCAGCAGCCGCGTCGGCCGACGGAACCGCCGTGCCCGATCAGGTAGACCTCGGCGTGCGGTGCCTTCGCCACGATCGCGGCCACCACGGCATCGACCTGCGGCGCCATCTTCGCGATCCCCTCGACCGTGAGCTGCTCCGCCTGCGGGTCGTCGCGGCAGTCGGCGTCGGCGCCGGGAACGAGGGCGCCGCAGCGCACCGACACCGGCAGGTGGTTGGATCCGCCGCCCCCGATGCTGAGCGTCACGACGTCGGTGTCCGCCCGCAGCGCATCGATCTGCGGCGGGGCGAAGCGCGTCCCCACGAATTGCGCGGTGCTGATCACGTGGGCGGGTGTGGCGGCGGAGCACGTGACGTCGATGAGAGTGGCGGCGCCGATCAGCCGCGCCAGCTTCGCCGGGTAGTTCAGGTCCGGCGATCGCAGGCACAGGTCGCGGTGCTCAGAGAATTCGATGAGCGGTCCGGACGCGCGGGAGTCGCCGAGGGCGACATACGACGGTCCCGGCCGTAGCGCGTCCTCGGCGGTCGCGGTCGCGGGGATCGTTCCGGTGAGCGCGACGACCGCGCACGCGAGAATTCCGGCCCGCAGGCCCCGGGCACCCGGCCCGGGTCGGTCGGAGCTCAGCTCTGCAATCGGTCGTACCGGCCGAACAGCGAACGGTAGACCAGCGCGCCCACCGCGCCGCCGATCAACGGGAACACGATGAACAACCACACCTGCGCGAGCGCGCCGTTCTGGTAGGGCGCCACGGCGAGGCTGCGAGCCGGGTTGACGGACGTGTTGTCGATCGGGATCGACACGAGGTGGATCACGGCGAGTGTGAATCCGATCGACACGCCCGCGAGGGGGACGTCGGAGATCTGGTCGGTGGACGCGAGGACCACGAACACGAGCAGCGCGGTGAGGAGGATTTCGACGATCATCGCGGCGCCGATGCCGTAACCGT
Organism: Rhodococcus sp. P4_B6; assembly: GCF_056402215.1. Lineage (NCBI taxonomy): Bacteria > Bacillati > Actinomycetota > Actinomycetes > Mycobacteriales > Nocardiaceae > Rhodococcus > Rhodococcus sp. P4_B6. The sequence goes on from NZ_JBFUHV010000032.1 coordinate 14,621, forward strand.
TCTCGATGACCCCGCCGAGCGGTCCCTTGATGGCGGACGGGCTGTGCGCGCCCCAGCCGTTGGCGCCGAGACCGTCGTCCGCCCTGTTGTACGACGGCAGGCTCTGCGCGATCGTGTAGACCACCACACCGGCGACGAGACCACCGATGACCTGGGCGACGACGTACAGCCCCGCCTTCGCGACGGACAACCGGCCGAGCGCGAGGTGCCCCACGGTGACGGCAGGGTTGACGTGGCAGCCCGAGATGGGCCCGATGGCGTAGACGAGGAAGAGCAGGGTCAGTCCGAATGCCAGTGCCACACCGAGGTTCCCGACCTTGGCCCCGGCGAAGACCGCCGTACCCACCGCCGCGAAGACCAGTAGGAACGTACCGACCGCCTCAGCTACGTATTTCTTGAGATCCGAGATCGGTTCGACTTCTACGTATTCCTGTGCGGTTGGAGACATTGAACCCACCTTCGTCGAAATGGATCGTTAGTCCTGCTTTCCACAGATAGATCTGGGTGGCACTTTACGCCAGGCGTGTGATCTCCACGACGACTTCGAGATCTGTTGCCCGGCCACCGGAGAAGATGCCCTTGAGCGGCGGAACGTCCGCGTAGTCCCGTCCGATGCCCACCGACACGTGCTGTTCGTTCACCGCTACGGCGTTGGTCGGGTCGTATCCCCACCACGCCCCGGTCCATGCCTCCACCCATGCGTGACTCTCCCCCGCCACCGTCTCGTCGACCGCCGCATCGGGTTTCGGGTGCAGATAGCCGGACACGTAGCGACTCGGAATTCCCATGCTGCGCAACAGAACCAGAGTCAGGTGCGCGTAGTCCTGGCACACGCCCTGCCGTTCGGCCCAGGCGTCGACCGCGGAGGTGTGGACGCCCGTCGTCCCCGGGACGTAATCCATCTCCCGGTGCACCCAGTCCGCCGCCGCGACAACGGCTTCGTCGGGGGTCCGCCCCTTGCGCAGGTCCCGCGCGATGGTGTCGAGCTTGCGGCTGCGCGGCACGAATGTGGTGTTGCTCAGCTGCTCGTTGAACCGGTCGGTGAGCGGCGGGCTCGCCAGTTCGTCCCAGTCCGCCTTCTCCTCCGGCTCCCAGAACGGTTCGGTCTCGACGACGGACAGTCCGGTGACCTCGAGTTCCTTGTGCGGCGCATGCAGATCGAACGCGGTGACGGCGGTGCCCCAGTAGTCGGTGTAGCGGTACGACCGCGTCGCCGGCGTCGTCTCCACCCGGTTCAGGATCACCGTCTGCCTGCTGTCACCGCGCGGGGTGAGCCGCGCCTCGTTGTACGAGGACGTAACCGGTGCGTCGTAGGCATACCCGGTGGTGTGCACGACTCTCATTCGCCAGCTCACAGCTCTCCCTCCACGACGGATTCGCCGCCGACGGCCCGTGCATCGGTCCACGCCACCCACGGCGCGGCGTGAAAATATTGCAGCGCGATGGCTTCTCCCAGCTCGCGGCAGGTTTCCTGCAATCCCGCGAGCCGATCCTGGAGATCCTCGAGGAGCACGCCGGGCGGCAGGAACTCGAGTTCGCTCCGCGCCCTGCCGAGGAGGCGCTGCGCCTCGGCCCGGGGCCCGACGCGACTGTCCGGCTGGTGGTCGAGTTCGGCGAGGCACAGCTCCGCCTGCCGGATGGCGTGGAACACCGACCGCGGGAACAGCCGGTCCAGCAGGATGAACTCGACCACCCGGTTGGCGTCCAGCGCGCCGCGGTACGTGCGCAGGTAGGTGTCGTGAGCCCCCGCGGAGCGCAGCACCGTCACCCACGCGGGCGAGGACGGGCGGTCACCGGCACGGGACAGCAGCATCCGCGCGAGCATGTCGACGCGTTCGATCGAGCGGCCGAGCAGCAGGAAGCGGTACCCGTCGTCGCGGCTCATCGTCGAGTCGGCCAGACCCGCGAACATCGCCGCGCGTTCCTCCACGTACCGGAAGAACTCGTGCGGGCCGAGACGCTTGGACGCCCGCTCCCGTTCGGCGAGGCCGTTGTACGTGGTGTTGAGGCACTCCCACATCTCGCTGGACGTGACCTCGCGGGCGCCGCGCGCGTTCTCGCGGGCGCTCGCGAGGGAGTCGATGATCGAGCCCACCTGGTTGCGGCTGAACGCCACCAGTTCGGTCACCGACCGGACGTCGAGTTCGGTGTCGGGTGCCTCGATGCCGAGCACCCGCAGCAGCAACCGGGACGTGCGGTCCGGGTCCACCGACGCGTCGTCGAGCAGTTGGTGCACGGCGACGTCGAGAATGCGGGCCATGTCGTCGGCCCGCTCGACGTACCGGCCGATCCAGTACAGCGATTCCGCGTTTCTCGCCAGCATCAGCGATCACCTCCCGGGCCCTGTTGCTGTTGCTGTTGCTGTTGCTGCAGCTGCGTGGTGCTGAGTTCGGGTCCCTGCTCGGCCTCGGCCGATTGCGCCGGTTCGGCCACGATCTCCTCACCTGCGAGTTCGCGCTCCTCGTCGGAGCTCCTGCTCGCGAGCACCCACGTGTCCTTGCTGCCGCCGCCCTGGCTGGAGTTCACGACGAGGGATCCCTCGGGCAGGGCCACGCGGGTGAGCCCGCCCGGCAGCACCCACACGTCGTCGCCGTCGTTGACCGCGAAGGGCCGCAGGTCCACGTGCCGGGGAACCAGTTCGTCCCCGATCTTGGTCGGCACCGTGGACAGCTGGACGACAGGCTGGGCGATCCACCCGCGGGGGTCCGCCTTGATCTTCCTCGTGATCGTGTTCAGCTCCTTCGGTGACGCGTCGGGGCCGAAGACGATGCCGTAGCCGCCGGACCCCTCCACCGGTTTGATCACCAGTTCGTCGACCCGGTCCAGCACCTCCTCACATTCCTCGTCGAGCCAGCAGCGGAACGTGTCGACGTTCGCGAGCAGCGGCTTCTCCCCGAGGTAGTAGTCGATGATCTGCGGCACGTAGGCGTAGACGAGTTTGTCGTCGCCGACGCCGTTCCCGACGGCACTCGAGATGACGACGTTGCCCGCGCGGGCCGCGTTCAGCACACCGGCCACCCCGAGCACCGAGTCCGGCCGGAAGTGCATCGGGTCGAGGTAGTCGTCGTCGATGCGGCGATAGATGACGTCGACCTGGCGTTCACCCTCGGTCGTGCGCATGTAGACCATGTTGTCGCGGCAGAAGAGATCGCGGCCCTCGACGAGTTCGACACCCATCTGGCGCGCGAGCAGCGAATGCTCGAAGTACGCCGAGTTCGCGACACCCGGCGTCAGGACGACGACGGTCGGGTCGGCCTCGTTGAGGGCGGCGGACGCCCGCAGCGCCCGCAGCAGGTGCGAGGCGTAGTCTCCGACGGACCGCACGCGGTGCGACATGAACAGGTCGGGGAACACGCGCGCCATCGTGCGGCGGTTCTCCATGACGTAGGACACTCCCGACGGCGAACGCAGGTTGTCCTCGAGGACGCGGAACACCCCGTTCTCGTCGCGGACGAGGTCGATTCCGGCCACGTGGATCCGCACCCCGTTCGGCGGGACGATCCCCGAGGCCTCCCGGTGGAAGTGCTCGCAGGAGGTGACCAACCGTTTCGGCAGCACGTGGTCGCGCAGGATGCGCTGTTCCCCGTACACGTCGTCGAGGAACATCTCGAGCGCCTGCACCCGCTGCTTGATGCCCTTCTCGAGCCGCGTCCACTCCGCTGCCGCGATGACGCGGGGCACCAGGTCGAGGGGGAAGGGCCGTTCCTGACCGGACAGCGAGAACGTCACGCCCTGGTCGATGAACGCCCTGCCCAGCGCGTCGGATCGGGCGGCGAGGTCGGCCCGGTCCGCGGGCTCGAGCGCCTTGAACACGCCCTTGTAGGGCGGGCGTACGGTGCCGTCGCGGTCGAACATCTCGTCGAACGCCAGCCCGTAGCGGCCGATGTCGGTGTACCCGTCGAAGACGTGGGCGGGTTCCGCGGGCTTGCGCGGCCGGGCGGTCACCCGCGTCCGCGGCGGGGTTCCCGCAGCCTTCGCACCCGCCTGTGTGCTGCCCCCCGATTTTCGGCCGGGGGCTTTCGAGGTTGCCGACGACTTCGTTATTGTTGACGACTTCGATGCTGGGGGCGTCATCCCAGACATGCTGCTACATGTACCCCCGTTCAGCAGCACAGCCGCAGGATTTGTCGGCGCGTCCGGCGCCGGTTTGAGATCGGACACCGATCACTGGTAATCTCGCCTGTCGGTGCATATGTGTGCRCCCAGAGCTTTCTCGACCGTAACCAGCTTAAGACGACAGGATTTTACGCGTGGCCAACATCAAGTCCCAGGTGAAGCGGATCCGTACCAACGAGGCGGCCCGACTCCGTAACCAGTCGGTGAAGTCCTCGCTGCGCACGGCGATCCGCTCGTTCCGCGAGGCTGCGGCGGCCGGTGACAAGGACAAGGCCAACGAGCTCCTCGTCGCCACCAGCCGCAAGCTCGACAAGGCAGCCAGCAAGGGCGTCATTCACGCCAACCAGGCTGCCAACAAGAAGTCTGCTCTTGCGCAGGCTGTCAACAAGATCTGACGGTTCTTCCGTCGTAGGCTCTCCAACAGCCGCTCGGTCCTCGGACCGAGCGGCTGTTGTCGTGTCTGCGTTGTCGTCGTCAGATCTGGCGTAGCCGGGAGACGCGTCCCACGGCACTCTCGACGGCGTAGTCCGCGTCGGCCGCCGCGCCCTTGACGTCGGCGTTCAGGGCGGCGACGATGCGCAGCGCCTCCCCGACCGACGTCGGTGTCCATCCCTTCGCGAGGGCCTGCGCCTTCTTGATCTTCCAGGGCGGCATACCCAGTTCCGACGCCATCCGGAACGGGTCGCCCCGCCCGGCCGGAGCGACCCGGGCGATCGAGTGCACCGCGTCTGCCAGTGCGTCCGCGAGCAGCACATGGGGCACGCCCCGCAGCATCGCCCAGCGCAGCGCCTCGATCGCGCCCGCGGTGTCGCCGGCGACGGCCTTGTCGGCGACGTCGAATCCGCTCACCTCGGCCTTGCCCGAGTAGTACCGCTGCACGGCGGCGACATCGATCTTTCCGCCGGTGTCCGCCGTGAGCTGCGAGCACGCGGCGGCCAGTTCGCGCAGATTCGAGCCGACTCCCTCGAACACGCTCTGCACCACGTCCGGCGACACCCGGACCCCGAGGGTGCGGAACTCGCCGCGGATGAACCCGATGAGTTCGCCGGACTTCAGTTTCGCGCACGGGTGCACCACGGCCCCGAGCTTCTCCAGTGCCCCGGTCATCGCTTTCGCACGCCCACCGCCCGAGTGCAGGATCACCAGGACGACGCCCGGAGGCGGGTCGCCCGCAGCGTCGAGGACCAGCGCCACCGCGTCCTTGCCCGCCTCTGCGGCGGCCTCGAGAACCACCACGCGGTCTTCGGCGAACAGGGACGGGCTGAGCAGTTCGGCGAGTTCGGCCGCCCCGGCGTCGCCCGCCCGCAGCCGGTTGACGGGGAGCTCGGCGCCGGCGGCCACGTTGGCGCTCGCGCGGACCTGGCTGACGACCTGCGCCACCGCGCGGTCGACGAGGAACTCCTCGTCGCCGAGGACCAGATGGAGCTGTTCGAGCTGAGTTGGAGTGCTCACGCGAAGATCGTGCCACGTGGGGCGGACACGTTCGCCGACACCCCGGAACCGGGCCGAGCACGGCGAACACCGGCGATCACCACGCAACGACGGCGTCGGCGGTGGACACTCGTGATATGACCGCGGAATCCGAGGTGGACGGCGTCACGCGCGAGGGCTTCGCGCACACGATCGACCTCGACGACGACCGCGCGGCAGGGCAACGGTACGAACTGAGTTTCCGGTACACCTGCCGCGACGGGCTGCTTCTGCGGTGGTCGGTGCAACTGGTGGCCCGCTGCTCGGTCTCCGGGCACGCCGAGGCCGTGTTCGCCGGTGGTCGATCCGCCCTCGAGCCGGTACTCGGAGTGGGCACCGCGAACGGCGCCGACGACGACTTCGACGCCGCGTGCGGCGTGTACGAGCACCAGTGGCGGTCGCTGCTCGACCCGGCGGGCGGCAGCCCGCGAGGCGAGGACGAGAGGCGTCATCTGTCCGACGCGCTCGCCCTGTACGGACGCACGTGGCGCAACGTCTCCGGCCGTGCGGTCGCCGACCGGCTCGCGTCGTTCGCGAATGTCACCGTGCTCGCACTGGGCACCGATCCGGCATTCCAGGTGATGCGCCGCACCGCCGCCCACTATCCCGAACCGGTCGTCCTCGCCGTGTATCACCCCGAGGGGCAGCGCATCGACCTCAGCCTCGCCGACACCGCGACGGTGGAGGCGCTGATCGACGATCCCGGTCCGCTGCGCACCGGACCGGATTCCAGCGCGGGCACCCTGCTCGCGGGGCCCGGATCCACCGGGCTGCTGCACCCCGGCTACCTCGGCTCCACCACCGCAGCCGGTCTCACCGAGCTGACTCCGCCACCACCGCTCAGCTGACCACTTCGCGGGTCAGCAGGTCGACCACCGCCGCGAGGGTGCCGACGCGCCCGAACTCGGCACGCTGCCGCTCGGCGCCGGTGCCGTCCCGCAGCACGGTGTCGAGTCCCGATTCGAGGAAGGCCCGGTCGCTCGCGCCCAGCCCCGGGGCCACACACTCGTTCAGCAATTCCAGGTGCCGGCGGATCGGCAGGGAAAGATCGGTCGCCGGGCTGGTGCATTCCCCGTCGAGTCCGTCCCGGGCCGCACGCCACAACTGCGCCCGCAGCAACTCGACGCGCAACCACGGCACGGCGACGCCGTCCCTGATCGAGCGCAGCGCCCACCCGACGAGGCCCTTCACCACCACCGCGTAGAGCGCCGCGTGCGCCGCGGTCATGGCGACGTCCGCGATCCGGACCTCGATGGTCGGCTGTTTGTCGGAGAGCCGGACGTGCCAGTAGATCATTCCCCGGTCCATGGCGGCACCGGTCCCGATCATGGCGCCGACCGAAGACTCGTACTCGTCCGCGGAATCGAAGTGCGGCGGCGGTCCCGCCGACGGCCACCGCGACCACATGATGTGCCGCCAGCTGTGATAGCCGGTGTCGTGCCCGCTGTGGAACGGCGAGTTCGCGGCGAGCGCGAGCAGCACCGGGAGCCAGCTGCGCACCTGGTTGCTCACCAGCACACCCACGTCGCGGCTCGGGATCCCCACGTGCACGTGACAGCCGCACGTGGTCACGGTATCCACGATCGACCCGAAGTGGCGGGCCATCTCCTCGTACCGCGGGCTCGGGGTGATCGCCGGGGGCAGCCCCTCGGCGATCAGGGAGGTACCACTGGGCACCAGCAACAGGTCGCGGCCCGCGGCCGCCTTCGCCAGCCGGCGTCGGAGGCTCCGCAACTCCTCGTGCAGTTCCTCCCCGGTATGGCACACGCCCGTCGCCGTCTCGATCTGGCACCGGGCCAGCTCGCGCTGGAGCCCGTGAATGTCGTGGCCGGCCTCCGCGACCACGTCGGGTCCGGAGGAGGAGAGGTGACCGGACTTGTCGGCGAGGAAGAACTCCTCCTCCACGCCCACACTGAGGTCGCGATCCGATTCCGTTGCTGCAGGACTCATTCAGCAGGTATCCCCGACTTCCGCGGAGACGAAACCGGGCGCCGCCGGTCAGGTGAACCCGATGACTTCCTCACCCCACGCCCGGCGCAGTTCCCGGTCCGGATCGTCGACGACCGCGTCGGATCGGCCGATCAGCAGGGTCGTGCGGTCCGCCTCGTCGTACCGCGGCCAGCCGATCTCCGCTCGGGTTCCGTCCGGGGTTCCCTCGGTGGCGAAGGACAGCCACCGGTGCTGGATCCGCTCCGACACGTGACCGGCGGTCCGGTGCCCACCGAGCTTGAACGTGGGGTCGTGCGGGACGACGCCGAAGTTGCCGAAGACGTAGGGCACCTCGGTGCCGTGGGTGGCGCCGATCCGTGCGGCGCGCAGGAACGGCGTGGCGTAGTCGAACCGGTACAGCCAGGTGGGCGCGACACGGCTGTGCGCCTCCGCGATCCACAACGTCGGCATCCGGAACGCGGCGTCCCGCGAGATCTCCATGGCCGAGCGTTTCATCGGGTAGTCGGGATACGCGGCGGCCACCTCCTGTTCCTCGTCGGCGGGGAGGTCGGGGTGGTCGGCGGCGATCGCCACGAACATCTGGTGGACGGCGTCCGGGGTGATCGGCATCAGGGGCGATTTCATCAGCCGGAACATCGAGGCCTCGTCCTTGTTCGTCCCGATCAGCAGCGGAATCCGATGCGCGAGGCCTTTGCGGAACGCCGCGACCGGATAGTGCGGGACCACGTCCCCGTCGACGGTCGGGGCCACGGCCAGCGTCCCGGGGACCCGCGCGGGCACCTGCTGGACGAGTTCGATGCACGCCTTCGTCAGTACGTCGACGGGCAGGTCGCGCAGACGGCCCGCGTCGGCGGGCGCGATGTCGAGCAGTTCGAGGAACGACTCGGCGATGCTCTCGGCCCGCGCACTGCCGTACACGGACGTCGCCGGCGAACTCTCGGCGATCGCGCGATGGAACAGCCCCTCCGCCTGCGGCGACGTCATCAGCGTGGTGACCGAGCCGCCACCGGCGGACTCCCCGAACAGGGTGACGTCGCCCGGGTCGCCGCCGAACGCCGCGATGTTGTCGCGGACCCATATCAGGGCCGCGATCTGATCGCGCAGGCCGAGGTTCGTGTCGAACGGGTGCTCCTCGGTCGAGAACGCGGAGAAGTCCAGGAACCCCAGCGCACCGAGTCGGTAGTTGAACGTCACCACCACGACGTCGCCGCGTTCGACCAGCCGAGCCGGATCGAACATGCGCTGCCCGGACGAGCCGAGGTAGTACGCCCCGCCGTGGATCCACACCATCACCGGCCGTGGTCGCCCGGCATCCGCCGCCGGCGCGAAGACGTTCAGGGTGAGGCAGTCCTCGTCGATGGTCAGTCCGGGATCGATGGGCAGCGGCCCGTGCTCGTTCTGCGGCGCGATCGGACCGAACCGGGAGCAGTCGCGCACCCCGTCGAAAGATTCGGGCGCGCGCGGCGCGCGGAGCCGCCACTCACCGATCGGCGGCGCAGCGTAGGGAATGCCCTTCCACGACAGAACGCCGCCCTCGTGGACGCCTCGCAGCAGGCCCTGGTCGACGGCCACGAGCGGGTTCTCGGTGTGCGAAACCATGACGTCATCTTGGCCCGGGCCGCCCGCCCCCCGGAGTCCGTTCTCGAATTCCTCCGGCTCGGAGCGGCGCCGACCGCCCACTCTGGCAGACTGAATCAGTGAGCCGGGCACATGCCCGCACGCTGGAGGAACCGATGCGAGACACCGTGCCCGATACGACACGCTCGCAGGCTGTCGGCAAGTCTGCGGTGACGTTCGCGACCCTCGCCGATCTCCTCTACGCGGGCCAGGATTTCGGGCAGGTCCACCACGCCATCTGCGACGCCGCACCGCTACTCGTCGAGGGCTGTCAGCACGCGAGCCTGATGCTCCGGCAGGGGTCCCGCTACGTGACGGTCGCGGCCAGCGACGACATCGCCGCCCGCGTCGACGAGCTCGAGCGCGTCGAGAACGAGGGGCCGTGCGTCGACGCCATCGTCAGCGACACCCCCCAATTCGAAACGGACCTGTCCACGTCGTCGCAATGGCCGCGGCTCTCGCAGCGGGTGCTGGCCGAAACGCCGGTGCGCGGGGCGGCCGGATTCCGTCTCGTCATCCTGGGACGCAAGGTCGGCGCCCTCGATCTGTTCTCCGACACACCGGGGGCCCTGAACACCACCTCGGTCGAGCAGGGCATCATGCTCGCCTCGTTCGCTGCGGTGGCACTGGCGGCGGTGCACGAGCACCTCGAGGCCGAGACGCTGCGAGCCGGCCTCGCGAGCAACCGTGAGATCGGGAAGGCGGTGGGTCTGCTGATGGCGTTCCACAACATTTCCGAGACCCAGGCGATGGAAATTCTCCGTACGACCTCGCAGGACATGAACATCAAACTGGCGACTGTGGCGCAGGAGATCGTGGCGCACCATCACCGGAAGATCACCTGACCGGGGTCAGTCCGACTCCGGCGAATCTGGGTTACCCGCGATGCCGAGCATGGACAGCAGCATGCGGCAGTCTTCGGCGTCGAGTGACTGAGCAGCGACGACCCGCTGCGCTCTCCACACCTGTCCGGCGTCGAGTTCGTCGTCCACGTCGAGATCCGTCCGCTCCGATTCCGACATCTCGCCCTCCAACGCGGGTGTTCCAAGACCGTTCGCCCTCGACATCTGCCACCGGATGGTAGTCGGTGTTCGGGGGTCTCATACCCACATCGGGAATCGAATTCGAAACGATACAGAAATCGCCCCACCCCCGGAATTTCAGCGTGCCGCCGGCCACCCTCCGCGCCCACTCCCCACAGGAGCAATGCGGTACAAACCATTGCAGCACAACTGGATTCACGTTTTCATTCGGGCGCATTCACACGAGGCGACCCATCCACGGCGGCCAGATCGGCGCCCACAGCACCAGCACCCCGACCACGATTCCCGTGAGCACCAGCCGGGTTCCCCGGCTGCGCAGCGCCGCGCCGATCGCCAGTACGGCACCGAGGACGAGGACCGCACCGGCGGGCCCCGAGGGCACCGGAACGGAGGCCCCGGGGATCCGCGCGCCCCGCTCGGCCACGGTCACCAGCCACCACAGCGGCCACTGGGTCAGGCGCACCACCACTTCCGCGACGGGCACACTGATGCCCGCGATCAGCGCGGTGATCGCGCCGGTCACGGTGATCACGCCGATCACGGGGGCCACCAGGATGTTCGCGCAGATCGACACCAGACTCACGGTGCCTGCCATCGCGGCCACGATCGGCGCGGTCACGGCGAAGGCGGCGGCGGACACCGCCAGCGTCTCCGCCGCCGCCCGCGGCCACCCGCGACCCACCAGCGCGTCGACCCACACGGGCGCGATCACGATCAGCCCGGCGGTGGCCGTCGCCGACAGAACGAAACCGAAGTTCACCGCCAGTTCCGGCGCCCACACCAGCAGGGCGATCACGCCCGCCGCCAGCGCGGGCATCGCCTGTTTCCGCCGCCCCGTGACGAGCGCCAGCAGGGCGACCGAGCCCATCGCGGCGGCGCGCAGCACGCTGGGTGACGGTCGCGCGACCACCACGAACGCGATCAGTGCGGCGGCGGCCAGCGCCGCGCCGGCCCGCGGACCGAGCCCCACCCCGCGGACCACGAGCAGCACCGCCCCCAGCAGGATGCTGACGTTCGCCCCCGACACCGCCGTGAGGTGCGTCAGTCCGGTCGCGGTGAAGTCGTCCTTCACCTCCCGGGGCAGTGCCGAGGTGTCGCCCACCACCAGCCCCGGCAGCAGTCCCGCCTCGCCGGCGGGCAGGACGGCGGCGGCCGCGGCGAACCGGGTTCGCAGGGCGCCGGCCCACCGCTGGTGCGCAGGCGCGGGACCGACCTCCGCCGGTGGTCCGGACACCCGGACCGTCGCCAGGCTCAGGTCCCGGCGCCGCGGCGGGCTCAGCTGCCCGCGCAGCACCACGTCCTGTCCCGGCAGCAGCCCGAGCCAACCGTCCGCCGGGGCGAGGAGGACCACCGCGCCGCCCGCGTGGATCGTCTCGCCTGCCCGGCGGATCTCGACGACGTTCGCGTTCACCAGGACGTGCCGTCCGAAGCCGGCGATCTCCCGGGGGTCGTCGACCGGGGTGACGACGAGCGTGACCCACGTCTCGTTCCGGGCGAGTTCGGTCAGCGGGTGCCGTTCCACTGCCTGAACCCGCCAGGCCACCCCTGCCGCGCAGCACGACCCGAAGAGCAGTAGCGCGAGCGTTCCCGCCGTCCATCGCCGCGGTGACCGTAGGGCACAACCGGCGAGGAGGGCGGCCGTCCCCGACAGGGTCGCCAGAAGCATCCACGCCGCACGGGAGCCGCCGAGGATGCCGATCAGCGTTGCCGCCCAGCAGATCCCGGCGAACGGGAGCAGCCGCAGGTCGAGGAGCCGCGGCTCGCTCTCGGGCATCAGAGGGTGACCTGGGCGCGCAGCTTCTCCAGCCGCACCGGCCCGATCCCGTCCACCTGCCCCAGTTGTGAGATGTCGGTGAACCTGCCGTTCGTCGTGCGCCAGGCAACGATCGCCGCCGCCGTGACGGGTCCGACACCGGGAAGGGCGTCGAGTTCCGTCTCCGTCGCGGTGTTGAGGTTCACCAGTCCACCGGCCGCGGGGGTCGCCGTACCCGCGGTTCCCGGCGATCCCGAGGAGGTGCCGCCCACCGCACTCGGCGGCGCCTGGGTGGTCGCGGCGCCCACGAGCACCTGATCGCCGTCCGAAAGCCGTTGCGCCAGATTCAATCCGAGGGTGTCACCGCCGGCGCGCACTCCCCCGGCCGCGGCGAGCGCGTCCGCGACCCGGGCGCCCGGTGGCAGCCGGACGAGGCCTGCCGACACCACAAGGCCCACCACGCTGACGACGATCTCCTCCTCCGGTGCGGCTGCAGGCGCCGTTGCGGCGGCGGGAGCCGTCGGTTCCGGCGCCGGACTCAGGGAATGCACTCCCGCGGCGGGCAGCGACGGAACCGCCTGCGTCGCCGGCCGATCGCTGCGCACCGCCAGCACAGTTACCGTGGCGACGACGATTCCCACCACGATCAGCGCGATCGCCCCGGACCGCCCGGGGTCGAATCGTGCGTCCCGCCACCGGTCGGGCAGCGAGAAGCCGACTCGGCGGCGCGCAGCGGACCACGTCTGGTCGCCGTCGAGGCCGGCCTCACCCGGCTCGGCCAGCCACTCCGGCGCCGCCGGAGTGTCGGGCGGCAGCACTTCGCGTTCCCCCGACGTCAGGAACGCGAGCCGGGTTCGCCCTCTCGAACGTTCTTCCCTGATGCCCATGGACGCGACGCTAGAGTGCGGCGCCCTCAGGATCGCGGCGCCGACCCGGCATTCGAATCGGCCTGTGGATCAGTGCGAAGTTGTGGATGAATCGTGGTTTTCGTCCTGCAATGCGGGTTCCGGGCACAGCACGATGCCGATGGCGCCCGCCCCGACGTGCGCACCGAGAACCGAACTGAAATCGGTGACGACCAGATCGCTGACCTGCGGAATCCGGTCTTTCAGTTGCTGCGCCACCGCTTCGGCGCGCCGCTGGGCGTGCATGTGATGCACAGCGACGGCCGTCCTGTCCAGGCCTGCCTGCTCCACCGCGGCGTCGACCATCCTGGCCATGGCCTTGGTCGAGGTCCGCGTCTTCTCTTTCAGCACCAGCCGGCCGTCCACGAGATGCAGCACCGGCTTCATCGCCAGTGCGGTGCCGAGCAGTGCGGCGGCGGTGCCGATCCGCCCGCCGCGACGCAACTGGTCGAGCCGGTCGACGACGATCAGGCAATGCCCACGGCTCGCGACGTCGACCGCCCGCCGGTATGCCGTCTCGAGGTTCGCGCCGGCCTGCGCGGCCCGCGCCGCCTCGAGCACCGGGTACCCCAATCCCATTCCGGCGGACTGGGAGTCGACGATCCGCACGCGGCCGTCGAACTCCTGCGCCGCTTGGCGGCCCGCCTCCCATGTGCCGGACAGCTGCCGCGAGATGTGGACCGCGAGAACGCCTGCGCCCTCACTCAGTTCCAGCGCTTCGGCGTAGGCCTCGGACAGCTCGCTGGGCGAGGCGCCCGACGTGGTGACGCCGGCGAGGTCCTCGGGGACCTCGTCGATTCCCTCCCGGAAGTCCCGGCCGCCACTGAGGACGTGGAGAGGGACCACCCGGATCCCGTACTGCTCGACGTGTTCGGGCAGGATCGATGCCGAAGAATCGGTGACGACGATGACGGGCATCGGACTACTCGGCTCCGCTCGACACCGGGTCGGCCGGAACCGCGCCCTCGGCGGAGTCCGGCACGACAGCCGCCGCGCGGATCGCGGTCAGCATCGCCGCGGCCACCTCGGTGTGTCCGTCCCAGCCCCAGTGGATGCCGTCCGGGTTGCCCTGATTGCTGAAGACGTTCGCGCGCACCGCCTCCGCGAGGTCGACGAGCGGCACGTTCTTCTCCTCCGACCACGTGGTGATGGCGGCGACGGCACCGGGACGTCCCGCGTGGACCTTGCCGTAGGCCTCACTGCGGTGCACGGATGGCAGTGTTCCGATGACGGGCAATTCGGGGCGCATGTACTCGAGCGCCGCCCGTGAGCTCTCCAGGTATTCGACACTCAGCCGCGGCGGCAACGCCACCGGCCACCCCAGCGGGGCGAGGCGGGGCTGGAGCCACTGGTAGCCGCTCCGCACGACGCGCCGCAGCGCGGGCGGGCGGACGTAGCGCAACTGTTCCCGCAACGCCGTCGGGAGCGGGGACGGCAGCGAATCCATGCCGCCGACGGCGAACACCACGGCGCCGGCGCGGGGAACCGCGGACCAGACCCGCGGGTCCTGGGTCAGCGCCCACCACACGTCGCGGCTGGTCCAGCCGATCCGCGCCACCAACTCGACATCCCAGCCGAGTTGACGGGCAACGATATTGGGCCAGATGCCGGGGTGGTCGGACGGGAGCCCGCCCTTGGGTCCGTAATACGACAGCGAATCGGCGAGCACGAGCAGGACGGGGCGTTCCCCGGAACCGGCACCCACCTCAGAGGACGTCACTGGCCACACTCGCGGAAGCGTTCCACACGTCGAGGCGCCAGCTGAGCGAATCGGGGTTCCCGTACGCGCTCAGCTGCACCCAGCTGGTGTTCCCCAGCCCGCCCAGCACCGGCCAGCGGTCGACGGGCAGATCCAGCAGGGCGGCGGTCAGCGCGGCGATCAATCCGCCGTGAGCGACCAGGACCACCGGCTTGTCGGCCCAGTCCTCGTGCTTCTCGACGAGTTCCGCGACCACCGGCTTGCTCCGGCGGGCGACGTCGATGCGGCTCTCACCGCCGGGCGGTGCCCACGTCGCGTCGCCGCGCCAAGCGGCGCGAGCACCGGGTGCGCGCGCGTCGACGTCGAGGTGCGTGAGCCCCTGCCAGTCGCCGAGATGCGTCTCACGGAGGCGTTCGTCGATCTGCACCGGCAGACCGGCGTTGTCGCCGACCTCCACGGCGGTGTCGTAGGCCCGCCGCAGATCGGAGGACACGATGGAGATCGGTCTGCGACCGACGAGCGCGGTGGCGGCGGCGCGGGCCTGCGACCGCCCCAGCTCCGACAGTTCGGTGTCAAGCTGGCCCTGCATGCGGTTGTCGGCGTTGTACTCGGTCTGTCCGTGGCGGAGCAGTATCAGTCGCCGCGGGGCACGGGGAGCATCCGTCACAGCTCGGACTCCTCGGTCTCGGGGGCGCCCGCACCGTTCGCGTCCGCCGGGCCGTGCTGGCCGATGCCCTCGACCGGCACGGCCGGGCAGTCCTTCCACAGCCGGTCGAGGGCGTAGAAGTTGCGTTCCTCGTTGTGCTGGACGTGGATGACGACGTCCACGAAATCGAGCAGTGCCCAACGGCCTTCGCGGGTGCCCTCGCGCCGCACCGGCTTGTGACCTGCCTCACGCAGCCGATCCTCGATGTTCTCGACGATCGCGTTCACCTGACGCTCGTTGGGGGCGGAGGCGATGACGAAGCAGTCGGTGATGACCAGCTGCTCGGAAACATCGAGCACCACCACATCGGAGGCCAGCTTCTCGTCGGCAGCCACTGCCGCGATGCGTGCCATCTCGATGGCTTCGGTCGTTGCGCTCACGCGATGTTCTCCCAGTTCGTTCGGAAAGTGCTGTCTAACTCTTGGTCTTGTCCGGGGCCGGTTCGGACATCGTCGTCGCGCCGTCGAGGCGCTCGGAGTCCGGTGGCCGGTACAGGTTCCGCTTGGAGATGTACTGGACCACACCGTCCGGCACGAGGTACCACACAGGACGATGGCGACTGGCGCGCCGCCGACATTCCGTCGAGGAGATCGCCAGAGCCGGGATCTCGATCAGCGTGACCGCGTCCTCCGGCAATGCATCCAGGTGCCCGGCCAGATGTTCGGTGTTGAGATCGAATCCCGGACGCGACACCCCGACGAACTTCGCCAGCGAGAACAGTTCCTCCCAGTCCTGCCAGGACAGGATACTCGCCAGGGCGTCCGCACCGGTAATGAAGTACAGCTCGGCGTCCGGGTGGTAGCTGCGCAGATCCCGCAGGGTGTCGACGGTGTACGTCACCTTCTCGCGGTCGACGTCCACCCGGCTGACCGAGAACCGCGGGTTCGACGCGGTGGCGATGACCGTCATCAGGTACCGGTCCTCGGCCGGGCTGACGCCCTTGCCCTGCTTCTGCCACGGCCTGCCGGTGGGTACGAAGACGACCTCGTCGAGGCTGAATCGGTCGGCCACCTCGCTGGCGGCCACCAGGTGACCGTGATGAATGGGGTCGAAGGTGCCGCCCATGACTCCCAGGCGGCGCCGACGCGCGCCCGTTGCTCCCTGTTCCACGAGTGTCGAGCTTACGTGTTCACACCGGCAGCAATCCGGCGACCACCGACGCCAGCTGCTGAGCGGATCGGCATTCGTGCATGCTGATGACCTCGTTGTACACCTTGGCCGCCGAGTCGCCCGATCCCCACTGACCGCTGGGCTCCGGGTTGAGCCAGTGCGCGTGTTTCGCCACCGACACGAGTCCGGCCAGTGCCTCCAGGTTCGGGTCGCGGTAGTTGTTGCGGCCGTCGCCGAGTACCAGCAGGGACGTGCGGGACGTGATGCTCTGGGTGAACCGCTCGGCGAACACCCCGAACGCGTTGCCGTAGTCGGAGTGCCCGTCGTAGCCGACCAGGTCGGCTTCCCGGATCATCCGCGACATGGCGCTGCCGAGGTCGGCCCCCGCGTCGAAGAATCGGGTGACCTCGTCGGTGGTGTCGATGAACGCGAACACCCGCACCCGGGAGAACTGTTCGCGCAGCGCGTGGACGAGCAGCAGGGTGAAGTGGCTGAAGCCGGCCACCGAACCCGACACGTCGCACATCACGACGAGTTCGGGACGCGCCCGCCGGGGTTTGCGCTGGACGAGGTCGATGGGCACGCCGCCGGTGGACATCGACTTGCGCAGGGTCCGGCGCAGGTCGATCGAACCGGCACTCGCCCGGCTGCGCCGCACGGCCAGTCGGCTGGCGAGCAGCCGTGCCAGCGGGGTGACGTTGCGTTTCAGCGCGGTCAGCTCGGCGTCCGAGGCGCGCAGGAAGTCGACTTCCTCGGTCAGCCGGGGGACGCCGTACGACGCCACCCGTTCCTTGCCGAGGTTCTCGGCCGACCGGCGCCGCGTCTCCTTCTCGATCATCTTGCGGAAGTCGGCGATCCGCTGGGCGGCGGTGCGCTTGGCCACCTCGGATTCGTAGCTTTCCGTCGTCCGGGCCCCGGTGTCCTGCTGATTGCCCAGCAGTCCGTCGAGGATCTTCTTCAGCAGGGTTTCCGGTGCGACGTCCCGCAGCGCCTGGTAGGCGGAGAACGACGGGCCGTTCGCCGACTGGTACTGCCCCAGTTCCTCGACCATCTGCGCGGTCAGCAACTCGGTGAGCTCGAGCGCCTCCGGCGACCCGTCGGTGAGGAGGTCGACGATCAGCTCGCGCAGCGCCTCGTAGTCGATGTCACCCTTCGCGTTGCGCGGCAGGCTCGTGTCGATCGCCCCGGCCGCCCGGTTCCCGACCGCCGCCGGGAACCAGAGTTCGAACAACGCGTCGAAGGTGGGCCGATGGGTGGGCCGCCGCAGCAACGCACACGCCAGACCCTCCCGCAGGGATTCGCGGTCCAGCAGGTCGAGGACCGACATCACCTGTCCGGCGTCGACCGTCTCGGACGGTCCGACCGTGATCCCGCGCCGCCGCAGCGCCTCGACGAAGTCGACGAGATGCCCCGGCAGCCCGTGTGGCGCCGCGGGACCGCCCGGCTTCGACGGGGACGCGAGGGGACCACCAGCAGCCATGGGGAGTCCTTCAGTTCAGTCGCAGCTCGGCAGAGGCCCGCAGCTGGTCGGATTGGTGCTTGAGAACGACACCCAGCGTCGCGCGCACGGCGTCGTCGTCGAGGGTGTCGAGCCCGAGCGCCAGGAGGGTGCGACCCCAGTCGATGGTCTCGGCCACCGACGGCAGCTTCTTCAGCTGCATGCCGCGCAGCACACGGATCGTCTTGACCAGCTGCTCGGCCACCRCCTCGGGCAGTTCCGGCACCCGGCTCGCGAGGATCCTCCGCTCGAGTTCGGCGTCGGGAAAGTCGAGGTGCAGGAACAGGCAGCGACGTTTGAGCGCCTCCGACAGTTCGCGGGTGGCGTTCGAGGTGAGGACGACGAACGGCTTGCGCGTGGCGGTGATGGTGCCCAGTTCGGGGACGGTGACCGCGAAATCGCTGAGCACCTCGAGGAGCAGGCCCTCGATCTCGACGTCGGCCTTGTCGGTCTCGTCGATCAGCAGCACCGTCGGGTCCTCGCGCCGGATGGCGGTCAGCAACGGCCGCGACAGCAGGAACTCCTCGGAGAAGACGTCCGCCTTGGTGGCGTCCCAGCTGTGGTCGCTGCCCGCCTGGATGCGCAGGATCTGCTTCGCGTGATTCCACTCGTACAGGGCGCGGGCCTCGTCGACGCCCTCGTAGCACTGCAACCGCACCAGTTCGGCGCCGGTGGTCTCGGCCACGGCGCGGGCCAGCTCGGTCTTGCCGACTCCGGCGGGACCCTCGATGAGCAGGGGCTTTCCGAGCCGGTCGGCGAGGAACACCGCGGTCGCGGTGCCCTTGTCGGACAGGTAACCGGTTTCGGCGAGCCGAGCGATGACGTCGTCGACGCTGGCGAAGAACGGCTTCGTGGTGGGCAGTGCGCGGTCCACGCTCGCTCCTTTCAGAAGGGGTGACGGGCAGAGGGGGCTTGACGGAAGGGACGGCCGGCGGGGTCTAGACCGGGCGGGTGTGCCCGTCTCCCCACACGATCCACTTGGTGGACGTCAGTTCGGGCAGGCCCATCGGTCCGCGGGCGTGCAGTTTCTGCGTGGAGATCCCGATCTCGGCACCGAATCCGAACTGCTCGCCGTCGGTGAAGGCGGTGGAGGCGTTGACCATGACGGCGGCCGCGTCGACCCGGGCGGTGAACTCGCGGGCGGCCGCGAGGTCGGACGTCACGATGGCCTCGGTGTGGCCGGTGCCGTACCGGTCGATGTGCTCGACCGCGGCGTTCAGGTCGTCGACCACCTTGAGTGCCACGTCGAGGGTGAGGTACTCCTCGGACCAGTCCGACTCCGTCGCGGGCACCAGCCCGGGCAGGTCCCCGTGCACGGTCACACTGTGCATCTGCAGGGCCTGCAGGAGCTTCGGCACCGCCGTCTCGGCGATCGCGGCGTCGACCAGCACGGTCTCCGCGGTGTTGCAGACACTCGGCCGCCGCGTCTTGGAATTGAGCAGGACCCGTTCCGCCATCTCCAGATCGGCCGCCGCGTGAACGTAGACGTGGCAGTTGCCGACGCCCGTCTCGATCGTCGGGACGGTCGCGTCGCGCACCACGGCGCTGATCAGACCGGCCCCGCCGCGGGGAATCACGACGTCCACCAGCCCGCGGGCCTGGATCAGGTGCGTCACGCTGGAGCGGTCCTCGCTCGGCAGCAACTGCACGGCGTCCTCCGGCAGCTGCTGCGCCGCCAGCGCCGCCCGCAGCGCCACGACCAGCGCTGCATTCGACTTCGCCGCGGACGAGGAGCCGCGCAGCAGGGCCGCATTACCCGACTTCAGGGCCAGCCCGAACGCGTCGACGGTGACGTTGGGCCTGGCCTCGTACACCATGCCCACCACGCCGAGCGGAACCCGCAGCTGACGCAGTTCGAGACCGTTCGGGAGTGTGGAGCCGCGCACCACCTCACCGACCGGGTCGGGCAGCCCGGCAACCTGACGCAGACCGGACGCGATCCCCTCGATCCGTTCCGCGGTCAGCCGCAGCCGGTCGAGCAGGGAGTCCTCGGTGCCCGACGCCCTGGCCGCCTCGATGTCGGCGGCGTTGGCGGCGAGGATGTCGGTGGACGCGGCGAGCACGGCGTCGGCCGCCGCGTGGAGCGCCGCATCCTTCTGCGCGGTGGTGAGCAGCGCGAGGACCCGCGACGCGGTGCGGGCGCGACGGGCCGCTGCGTGGACGGCTTCACGGGTATCCACCGTGGCACCGGCCGACGAGGTGGAAGTCACTGCAGTCATGAACACAGCCTATATACAGGGCTGGACACCCCGCGGAGCGGGAAGGGCGGGAATGATTTCATCCCCAGGACGGGTTGCGACTGGTCGAGACCATCAGAGGTAGGAGTGCTGCAGTGAGCGTGTTGTTCGAACCCATCACCTTCCGTGGAGTCACCGTCCCCAATCGAGTGTGGATGGCGCCGATGTGCCAGTACTCGGCCGACGTGAGCGGCAGCGACGTGGGGGTGCCGGGCGACTGGCACCGGACGCACCTCGTGACGCGGGCCATCGGCGGTGCGGGCCTGATCCTCACCGAGGCGACGGCCGTCAGCCCGGAGGGCCGCATCAGCCCGGCCGACCTCGGCATCTGGAACGACACCCAGACCGAAGCCTTCGCGCAGATCAACGCGCAGCTCGAGTACTTCGGCGCGGTTCCCGGCATCCAGCTCGGTCACGCCGGGCGCAAGGGGTCCGCGCACGTCCCGTGGCGCGGCGGGGGGAGCCTCGACGACGACGATCCGTTGTCGTGGCGGACGGTGGCGCCGAGCGCGATCGGTTTCGGCGGCCACACCCCGCCCGCGGCGGCGACGGACGAGGACATCCGGAAGGTGGTCGCGGACTTCGCCGCCGCCGCCGAGCGGGCGTCGCGCGCAGGCTTCAAGGTGGTGGAAGTCCATGCGGCACACGGCTATCTGCTGCACCAGTTCCTCTCGCCGGTCAGCAATCACCGCACCGACGAGTACGGCGGCAGCTTCGCGGGCCGCATCCGTCTCCTGCTGGAGGTCGTCGACGCGGTGCGCAGCGTGTGGCCGGCCGAACTGCCGGTCTTCGTCCGGGTGTCGGCCACCGACTGGTTGTCCGAGGAGCCGGGGCTGGACGCGGACAGCTGGACCCCGGATCAGACCGTCGCCCTCGTGCAGGCGCTCGCCGACCTGGGCGTCGACCTCGTCGACGTCTCCAGCGGCGGCGTCGCGTCCGCGCGGATCCCGGTCGGCCCCGGATACCAGGTTCCGTTCGCCCGCCGCATCCAGAACGAGACCACGGTCCCGGCCGCCGCGGTGGGGCTCATCACCGAGCCGGAGCAGGCCGAGCGGATCGTGGAGTCGGGAGAGGCCGTCGCGGTGTTCCTCGGGCGTGAACTGCTGCGCGACCCGTACTGGCCACGAAAAGCCGCACTGGTATTGAATGCCCAGGTGACGCCGCAGATTCCGGCGCAGTACGCACGGGCGTACTGACGCTCGGGCCGACAAGCCCCCACATCCTTTGCTACGGTAATCGCTCTTACAGCTGGTAGTCCCGCACCCCGGACGGTGGAGCGGGACCGACCGACGAGCCAGAGCCGATCGGCGGGGGCCGCATCGCGCCGAAGGGCCGTGGGTTGCCGAACCCGACCAGCAATCGCCGTGCGGGCGACGAAAAGATGCGTGCATCAGGTACGTGCCCCGTGCGGGTGATAACTGCGCTGGGGAGCGCAAGACATGAATGCACCAGATCACTCGATCACGTCGGCCGAGGTGGCCGAATCACCTGATGTCACGGTCACCGACGAAGCCTCCGTCAAACGCGCCGTCAAGGCCACCATGCTCGGTAACGCCATGGAGTGGTTCGACTTCGGCGTGTACGCCTACCTGGCGACCACGATCGGCAAGGTCTTCTTTCCCGAGGCCAGCGGCACCGCACAGCTGCTGTCGACGTTCGCGATCTTCGCCGCCGCCTTCGTCGTCCGCCCGCTCGGTGGACTGTTCTTCGGTCCGCTCGGCGACCGGATAGGCCGCAAGAAGGTGCTCGCCACCACGATCATC
Source organism: Rhodococcus sp. P4_B6 (assembly GCF_056402215.1). Lineage (NCBI taxonomy): Bacteria > Bacillati > Actinomycetota > Actinomycetes > Mycobacteriales > Nocardiaceae > Rhodococcus > Rhodococcus sp. P4_B6. Next base: position 36,488 of record NZ_JBFUHV010000032.1, read on the forward strand.
CTGATGGCGGGCAGCACGTTCGCCATCGGCCTGATCCCGAGTTACGGATCCATCGGGCTCGTGGCACCGATCCTGCTGGTGCTGTTCCGGCTCGTGCAGGGCTTCTCCACGGGCGGCGAGTACGGCGGCGCCAGCACGTTCGTCGCCGAATACGCACCGGACAAGCGCCGCGGGTTCTTCGCGAGCTTCCTCGAATTCGGCACCCTCGCCGGGTATGTCGCGGCCGCGGGACTGGTCACCATCATCAGCACCGTGGTGAGCGCCGACGCCCTGGTCGACTGGGCCTGGCGGATTCCGTTCCTGCTCGCCGGTCCGCTGGGTCTGATCGGTCTCTACCTGCGGTTGCGGCTCGAGGAGACGCCCGCGTTCCAGCAGATGGAGCAGGCCGAAGAGCGTTCGCTCGCAGACGAATCCACGGGACGCAAACTGCGCGAGACGCTGGTGGAGAACTGGCGTCCACTGGTGCTGTGCGTGATCCTGGTCGCCACCTACAACATCGCCCACTACGGCCTGCTCAGCTACATGCCGACGTACCTGTCGAACACGCTCGGCTACGACGAATCGCACGGTCTCGTCCTCATGATCATCGTCATGCTCATCATGATGGTAGCGATCAGCTTCGTCGGAAAGCTGTCCGACCGGGTCGGTCGTAAACCGTTGCTGCTGGCCGGTTTCGTCGGATTCTTCGCGTTGTCGCTGCCGGCGTACCTCCTCATCGGGGTCGGCCACTACTTCACCGTCTTCCTCGGCCTCGCAATCCTCGGCGGCCTGCTGCTGCTGTTCGTCGGTGTGTTCCCATCGGTCCTTCCCGCGCTGTTCCCCACCGGGATCCGATACGGCGGCCTGGCGATCGGATACAACCTCGCGGTGTCGATCTTCGGTGGCACCACTCCCCTGGTGCTCACGGCGCTGCAGGACGCGACGGGCAGCGACCTCGTCGCACCGATGTACATGATGGCCGCGGCGGTCGTCGGCGGGATCGCGGTGCTCCTCATCTCGGAGACCGCCCGCAAGCCCCTCGAGGGTTCGCCGCCCGCCGTGGCCACGGACGCCGAGGCCCGCCGCATCCTGAAGCGTCTCCGCCGCACCAAGGGCGAGGCATCCACGACGCCCGCACAGGAGACGGCGGCCGCCGACGCGGGCTAGTCTCGGAATATGTCCGCTCCCAGGGTCGCCGTGGTCGGCAGCGTCAACATGGATCTGCTGACGGCGACCGAACGGTTACCCGGGCCCGGGGAGACGATCCTGGGCAGCGCCTTCGCCGCCACCCCCGGCGGCAAGGGCGCCAACCAGGCGATCGCCGCGGCGCGGGCGGGCGGGGCCGTGACATTCATCGGGGCGGTCGGCTCCGACGTGTTCGCCCTCGATCTGCGGCAGGCCCTCGTCGACGCCGAGGTCGACACCCGGTACCTGCGGGAGGTCGACGGGCCGAGCGGGATCGCGGCGATCACCGTCGACGCCGCAGGCGAGAACAGCATCGTCGTGGTCCCGGGCGCCAACAGCACCGTGGTGGACCTGACACCCGCCGAACTCGCCGCGGTCGCGGACGCCGACGTCCTGCTCTGCCAACTCGAGATACCTCTCGGCACCGTGGTGGCCGCGGCGGCGCACGCCGCGGCCCACGGCACCGTCGTGATGGTGAATCCGTCACCGGCGCAGCCACTTCCGACCGAACTCGTGGAGCTGATCGACGTGCTGCTGGTGAACCAGACCGAGGCCGCGCAACTCGGCGCCGAGGTCATCGGCGCCGTCTCCCACGTCGTCACCACGCTGGGGTCGTCGGGCGCGGACTACGCGGGCAGTGACGGCACCACGCTCCACGCCGGCTCCCCGGCGGTCGAGGTGGTCGACACGACCGGCGCGGGCGACGCCTTCGCGGGCGCCCTCAGCGTGTCGTGGCGCGGCGGCCCCGGGACCGCCGTCCCGTTCGCGTGCACGGCGGGCGCACTCGCGACCACCCGCCGCGGCGCCTCCACGTCGTCGCCCACCCGCACCGAGATCGAGGCGGCCATTCCCGGCTGAGCGCCCCCTGCACTCGCCTGGATCGTCCGTGTCACCCCGGTCGTGCACCATGGGGGCATGACGACCGCCACCGAACCCGCACTCCGTGACGAGGCCGAACGGCTGCTCCGCGAGCTGGCAGGCGAGCACGCCACCCTCCGCGACGACCAGTGGACGGCGATCGAGGCGCTCGTGGTGGGCCGCAGACGGGCGCTCGTCGTCCAGCGGACGGGCTGGGGCAAGTCGGCGGTCTACTTCATCGCGGCGAAGCTCCTGCGGGCACACGGGCACGGTCCCACCGTCATCGTGTCGCCGCTCCTGGCGCTGATGCGGAACCAGGTGGCCTCGGCCGAGCGCGCCGGTGTGCGCGCCGCCACCATCAACTCCGGGAACGTCACCGAGTGGGACGACATCCACACACGGGTCGCGGACAACGAACTCGACGTGCTGCTGGTCAGCCCCGAGCGGCTCAACAACCCCGACTTCCGCGACCAGGTCCTGCCCTCCCTCGCCGCCGACGCCGGCCTCGTCGTGGTCGACGAGGCGCACTGCGTGTCGGACTGGGGTCACGACTTCCGTCCCGACTACCGGCGGATCCGCACGCTGATCGCCGAGCTGGGCGAGGGTATCCCCGTGCTGGCCACCACGGCCACGGCGAACGACCGCGTCGTCTCCGACGTCTCCACGCAGCTCGGGGTGGGCGGCGCGGAGACCCTCGTCCTGCGCGGCGGCCTCGAACGCGAGTCGCTGCACCTGTCGGTCGTGCAGATTCCGGAGGCCACCGCCCGGGCCGCGTGGCTCGCCCAGAAGCTCGACAGTCTGCCCGGCTCGGGCATCATCTACGCGCTCACCGTGTCGGCGGCCCGGGATCTGGCAAGCCTGCTGTCCGAGCAGGGGCACACGGTCGCCGCATACACCGGGCAGACCGACGCCGCCGAGCGCGAGACCCTCGAGCAGGACCTGCTCGGCAACCGCGTCAAGGCGCTGGTGGCCACGTCCGCGCTCGGGATGGGGTTCGACAAGCCCGACCTGGGGTTCGTGGTACACCTCGGTGCGCCGTCGTCGCCCATCTCCTATTACCAGCAGGTCGGGCGCGCAGGCCGGTCCACCGACCGCGCCGAGGTGATCCTGCTGCCCGGATCCGAGGACAAGCAGATCTGGAGCTATTTCGCGTCCGTCGCGTTCCCCCGCGAGCACGTGGTGCGCCGGGTGATCGAGGTCCTCGATACCGATCGGCCGCAGTCCACGCAGGCGCTCGAACCACTCGTGGAGCTCGGCCGCACCCGGCTGGAGATGGTGCTGAAGGTTTTGGACGTGGACGGCGCCGTGCGCCGGGTGCGGGGCGGCTGGGTGGGCACCGGGGAGCCGTGGGCGTACGACGCCGACCGGTACGAGCGCCTCGAGCGGGCCCGCGAATCCGAGCAGCAGGCGATGATCGAGTACCAGCGGATCACCACGTGCCGGATGGCGTTCCTGCGCGAGCAGCTCGACGACCCGGGTCTGGCGGCGGGCACGTCGGACTGCGGGCGGTGCGACAACTGCACCGGAGAGCGCCACGACGCGACCGTCGACGCCGAGGCGGTGCAACAGACCAGAGCGCGCCTCGAGCGCCCAGGCGTGGATCTGGCGCCCCGCAAACAGTGGCCCACGGGCCTCGCGAAGCTCGGCGTGAAGCTGTCCGGGAAGATCTCCGACGGTCCCGAACCGGGTCGCGTGCTGGGCCGGCTGTCCGATCTGGGCTGGGGTCAGCGCCTGCGCTCCCTGCTCGACGAACCGGACGGACCGGCGCCCGACGCCGTCCTGAAGGCCTGCATCCAGGTGCTGGCGTCCTGGGACTGGGCCGAGCGTCCCACGGCGGTGATGGCGGTCGAATCGGCCACCCACCCGCTTCTGTCGGCGTCGATCGCGGGGCAGCTGGCCACGGTGGGCCGGCTCACCGACCTGGGAGTTCTGCGGCTGCGCCCCGAGCATCCGCCGGTGTCCGCAGCCAACTCCGCCTACCGGGTGGCGGGGCTCGTCGACGCCTGGGAGACCCCCGGCGTTCCCGAAGGCACCGGACCGGTGCTGCTCGTCGACACCCTCACCGACACCGGGTGGACCCTCACGATGGCCGCGCGGACGGTCCGCGCGGCGGGTGCCGCGTCGGTTCTCCCCTTCGCGCTCGCGAGTCTCAAATAGGCGCAGTGTGTCGCTTGCGGTTCACCCAAAAGTTACATAATGTGATCAGCATCACTTTGCATGTCTCACCTGCAAAGCTCTGCCGCCTGAACTGTCCAATTTCGCGAGGCACGTGAAATCGAAGGGGATGGTTGTTAGGTTCGAATTTCCAATGACGCCTGTTCAGAAGAGTGCCATCCCGACCACCGCGCCGGACGCGGTGTTGTTCAGAAGTCCAGAGATCACTGACGGAGTCCGGCTCTGGGAGATCGCCAGGAACACGGAAGTGCTCGATCTCAATTCGAGCTACGCATACCTGTTGTGGTGTAGAGATTTCAGCCGATCGTCGGTCGTCGCAGTCGTCGACGAACGCGTCGTGGGGTTCGTATCGGGCTTCATCCGCCCAGAATCCCCTGCGACGCTGTTCGTCTGGCAGGTTGCCGTAGACGCCGACCAGCGCGGCAAGGGAATTGCAGGTCGTATGTTGAGCGCGCTGCTCGATCGCCTTGCACCCGAAGGGATTACCCATCTCGAAACGACGATCAGCCCCGACAACGAGGCTTCGATCGCACTGTTCACAGCATTGGCGCGTCGCCGAGATACGGCGATCAACAAGCAGGAACTGTTCTCCCCTAACGATTTTCCCGATGGACACGAAGCCGAAGATCTGTACACGATCGGCTAAGAGCATGCCCCGGAGGAATGCAGCAACATGACTAACATCGATACGAACATTTTCGAGAGCCTCGAGTCCGAGGTTCGCAGCTACAGCCGCGGCTGGCCCGCCGTCTTCGAGTCGGCGTCCGGATCGTGGATCCGCGACGAGAACGGCCGCGACTACCTCGACTTCTTCGCCGGCGCCGGTTCGCTGAACTACGGCCACAACAACCCGGTCCTGAAGTCGGCGCTCGTCGACTACATCGTCGGCGACGGCATCACGCACGGCCTCGACATGTCGACCGTGGCCAAACGTGACCTGCTCGAGACCTTCCAGGACAAGATCCTGAAACCGCGAGGTCTCGACTACAAGGTCCAGTTTCCCGGACCCACCGGCACCAACACGGTCGAGGCCGCACTGAAACTGGCGCGCAAGGTGACGGGTCGTTCGTCGATCATCAACTTCACCAACGCTTTCCACGGCATGACGCTCGGCGCCCTGTCGGTCACCGGTAACTCGATGAAACGCGCCGGCGCCGGAATCCCGCTGGTGCACGCCACCCCGATGCCGTTCGACAACTACTTCGACGGAGTCACCGAGGACTTCCACTGGTTCTCCCGCGTGCTCGACGACTCGGGCAGTGGCCTGAACCGTCCGGCCGCCGTGATCGTCGAGACGGTGCAGGGTGAGGGCGGCGTCAACGTCGCTCGCCCCGAGTGGCTGCGCGCCCTCGCGGACCTGTGTGCCGAACGCGACATCCTGCTGATCGTCGACGACGTCCAGATGGGCTGCGGACGCACCGGGCCGTTCTTCTCGTTCGAAATCGCCGGCATCACCCCGGACATCGTCTGCCTGTCGAAGTCCATCGGCGGATACGGCCTCCCGATGGCGCTGACCCTGTTCAAGCGTGAGCTCGACGTGTGGGGCCCGGGCGAGCACAACGGCACGTTCCGTGGCAACAACCCGTCGTTCGTCACGTCGAAGGTCGCCCTGGACCACTACTGGTCCGACGACACCCTGCACAAGTCGACGCTGGCCAAGGGCGAGAAGATCCACCAGGCGTTCACCGAGCTGGCGAACCAGTTCGAGGGTTCCGTCTCCACCCGCGGTCGCGGCCTCGTCCAGGGCCTCGTCTTCGACGAGCCGGAGCGCGCGGGCAAGGTCTGCGCACTCGCCTTCGACGAGGGACTGCTCGCGGAGACGTCCGGACCGTCCGACGAGGTGGTCAAGCTCCTGCCGGCGCTCACCATCACCGACGAGGAACTGGACCACGGCCTGGCCATTCTCGCCGACGCCACCGGCAAGGTCTGCAGCTAGAGAGAGGACTGACACCCATGATCGTTCGCACCACCGCAGAAATCACCGACACCGAGCGCGACATCACCAGCGAGGACGGGAACTGGCGCAGCAAGCGCATCATCCTCGGCGGCGACAAAGTGGGTTTCTCGTTCCACGAGACCACGATCAAAGCCGGTTCGGTCAACGAGTTCCACTACGCCAACCACGTCGAGGCCGTCTGGCTCGTCGAGGGAACCGGCAAACTGATCGACCTCGACAACGACAAGGTCTACGAACTCGGCCCGGGTTCGATGTACCTGCTCAACGGTCACGAACGTCACCGCGTCGAGCCGGAGACCGAAATGCGGATGCTGTGCGTGTTCAACCCGCCCGTCACCGGCCGTGAGGTCCACGACGAAAACGGTGTCTACCCCTTGATCGAGGTTCCCGCGTAAGTTCGACCCATGGCCGACGACGCTGCTGTTCCAGCTATAGCCATCGGACCCGCCCCGGACCCGCTCCTCGAGGATGCGGTGCGCCGGGGCGGTGCCCGTGTGGCACCCCTCGAGTCCGCGGACGCACTGGTCTGGACCACGGGTCCGATCGGGTTCCCGGATCCGCTTCCCGAGAAGATCCGCTGGGTGCAGCTGAACTCCGCGGGTGTCGAGGAGTGGTTCGCCGCGAAGGTGATCAGACCCGAGTCCACCGTGCTGTGGACGTCGGCGGCGGGCGCGTTCGCCGCCACCGTCGCCGAGCACGCGCTGACCCTGCTGCTTGCCGGGGTGCGGGCGCTGCCCGAGCACCTCGAGGCGAAGACCTGGCGCCAGCAGGAGTTCTTCTCGAAGGTCGGCACCCTGCGGGGCACCACGGTCGCGATCGTGGGCGCCGGCGGTATCGGCCGGGCGCTGATCCCGATGCTCGCGGGCGTCGGTGCCGACGTGATCGCGGTGAATCGCTCCGGCAGCCCGGTGCCGGGCGCGATCGAGACGCTCCCCACCACCCGGCTGGGCGAGGTGTGGGCCCGGGCGGATCACTTCGTGCTCGGCGCTCCCGCCACCGACGCCACCCACCATCTGGTCGGGGCGGCGGAGTTCGCGCAGATGAAGCCGACCGCGTGGGTCATCAACGTCGCGCGCGGCTCACTCGTCCACACCAATGCACTGGTGAAAGCGCTGCGGGACAACACGATCGGCGGAGCGGGACTCGATGTCACCGACCCCGAGCCGCTACCCGACGGTCACCCGTTGTGGAATCTGCCGAACGTGATCATCACCCCGCACGATTCCAACCCGCCTGCGGTGCGTCCCCCGGCGTTCGCCGAGCACGTAGCGCTGAACGTCACCCGCTTCGTCGCAGGTGAGAATCTCACCGCTCTGATCGATCCCGTCGTCGGGTACTGAACCGGCGCTATTCTGGAGTGCGTGTTCGCCCCACTGATCGACGTACTCGGGGGCCGGCGCCTGTGTGTGATCACCGGCGCCGGCATCTCGACGGACTCCGGGATCCCCGATTACCGCGGTCCGGATTCACCCCCGCGCAACCCCATGACGTATCAGCAGTTCACCGGTGACCCCGAATTCCGCCGCCACTACTGGGCACGGAACCACCTCGGGTGGCGGCACATGGACGCCGCCCGGCCCAACTCCGGCCACCGCGCCCTCGCCGGGCTCGAACGGGCCGGGGTCGCGAGCGCGGTCGTCACCCAGAACGTCGACCTACTGCACACGAAGGCCGGAAGTCGCCGGGTGATCGACCTGCACGGCACGTACGCCCAGGTCCGGTGCCTGACGTGCAACGCACTGATCTCGCGGGCGACGCTCGCCGACCGGCTCGAGCGCGCGAACCCGGGATTCGCCGAAACCGTCGCCGCCGCACAGGGAGTGGAGATCGCACCGGACGCCGACGCGGTCGTCACCAGCACCGAGCATTTCCGGATGGTCGACTGCGAGGCGTGCGGAGGCATGCTCAAACCCGACATCGTGTACTTCGGCGAGTCCGTCCCGAAACCGCGGGTCGCGGCCGCCTACGACGTGGTCGACGAGGCCGAGGCACTGCTGGTGGCCGGGTCTTCGCTCACCGTCATGTCGGGACTGCGCTTCGTCCGGCGCGCCGCCAAACGCGGAATCCCCATCGCGATCGTCAACCGGGGAGCGACGCGCGGCGACGAGTTCGCGACACTCACCGTGCACGCCGGCTGCTCGGAAGCCCTCACCGCGCTGCTCGACGCGTCGTCCGCGCTGCCCGCCTGACCTCTAGAGCGGCACCAGGTCGTCGGCGTGGACCACGGGGCGCTGCATTTCGGCAGGCAGTTCCTGGGTCGACTTGCCGAGGATGTCGCTGATCTCGGCCGAGTCGTAGGCCACCACTCCCCTGGCCACGGGACGTTCCTCGGGGCCGAGGAGTGACACGACGTCGCCGCCGTAGAACCGTCCCGACACCGCCGTGATGCCCGCGGGCAGCAGCGACCGGCGCCGGGTGACGACGGCCCGGACGGCGCCCTCGTCGATGTGCAGGATCCCCTGCTCGTCCGCGGCGTGCCGCACCCAGAACTTGCGCGCCGACAACCGGGACGGCCGGGCCGCGAACGCGGTCCCCACACTGGCGTCCCGCAGCGCCGCCCCGGCGTCCGAGGCGGCGGCGAGCAGCACCGGAACACCGGCATCGGCCGCGAGGCGCGCCGCGGACAGCTTGGACGCCATCCCGCCGGTGCCGAGGGCGCCGCCCGAGCCGGCGACCACCCCGTCCAGATCCTCGGGGCTGTTCACCTCGGGAATCAGCGTCGCATTGCCCTTGCGGGGGTCGCCGTCGTACAGCCCGTCGACATCCGACAGCAACACGAGTGCGTCCGCGCCGACCAGGTGCGCGACGAGTGCCGCGAGCCGGTCGTTGTCGCCGAATCGCAGCTCCGCGGTGGCGACGGTGTCGTTCTCGTTGACGATCGCGACCGCGTGCAGGGCGCGCAGGCGGTCGAGGGTGCGCTGCGCGTTGCGGTGCTGTGCGCGGCGGGCGATGTCGTCCGCCGTCAGCAGCACCTGTCCCACCGTGCGCCCGTACCGGGCGAACGAGGTACCCCAGGCGTGGGCCAACGCCAGTTGGCCGACGCTCGCGGCGGCCTGCTTCGTCGCCAGGTCCCGCGGCCGCTTGGTCAGCCCCAACGGGGCCAGACCCGCGCCCACCGCCCCGGACGACACGACGACCACGTCGGAACCGGCACGCATCCGTGCCTCGATCGCGTCGGCCAGCGCGTCGAGCCGACCGACGTCGAGCCCGCCGACCAGACTGGTCAGCGCCGACGAGCCGATCTTCACGACGATGCTGCCCGCCGACGCGACCGTGCGCCGGGTGGCGCTCACTGGTCTTCGGGGTCGAGGCCTTCGAGACCGCGACGGACCCTGGATGCGTGCTTACGCTCGGTCGCGCCGATGCGCTCCACCTGATCCAGACGCGGGTCGGTGCCGCGGCCGGTCCGGGTGAGGTCGACGCCGGCGGGTGTCTGGGGCTCCCAGTCGAAGCTCACGTTGCCGATCGTCACGGACGCGCCGGGCTCCGCCCCCTGCTTGACGAGTTCGGTTTCCACACCGAGCCGCGCGAGGCGGTCGGCGAGGTAGCCCACGGCCTCGTCGTTGTCGAACTGCGTCTGCCGCACCCAGCGCTCCGGGCGCGTGCCGCGGACGATGAACCCACCGGGGATCTCGGGATCGGCGATGACGCTGAAGCTGTTCTCGTTCGCGATCACCGGGCGGATCACCTGCCGCTTCGGCTCGGCCTTCGGGTGCGCCTCCCGGTAGTCCGCGACCAGCTTCGCCAGCGCGAACGTCAACGGGCGCAACCCTTCTCGGCTGACGGCCGAGATCGTGAAGATCGGCCATCCGCGGGCCTCGAGGTCGGGGGTCACCATGTCGGCCAGCTCGGCCGCCTCCGGCACGTCCGCCTTGTTCAGGATCACGATGCGGGGGCGGTCCGCGAGGTCACCGAGGCCGGTGTCCCCGGACAGCGCGCCCTTGTACGCGGCGAGTTCGGCCTCGAGCGCGTCGATGTCGGAGATCGGGTCGCGGCCGGGGTCGAGGGTCGCGCAGTCGACGACGTGGGCCAGCACGGCGCACCGCTCGAGGTGGCGCAGGAAGTCCAGCCCGAGTCCGCGGCCGTCGCTCGCGCCGGGGATCAGCCCGGGCACGTCGGCCACCGTGAACGTGGTGTCGCCGCTCGACACCACGCCGAGGTTCGGCACCAGGGTCGTGAACGGGTAGTCGGCGATCTTCGGCTTCGCCGCCGACAGCACGGACACCAGCGAGGACTTGCCCGCCGACGGGAATCCGACCAGCCCGACATCGGCGACGGACTTCAGTTCGAGGACCAGTTCCCGCTCGACGCCCTCCTCTCCGAGGAGTGCGAAGCCCGGCGCCTTGCGTGCTTTGGACGAGAGGGCTGCGTTGCCGAGCCCGCCGCGGCCGCCCTGGGCGGCCTCGAAGCGGGTGCCGACACCGATGAGGTCGGCGAGGATCCGGCCGTCCTTGTCGAGGACGACGGTGCCGTCGGGGACCTTCAGGATCAGGTCGTCGCCCTGGGCGCCGTCGCGGTTGCTTCCCATCCCCTGCTTGCCGTTGGTGGCCTTCGCGTGGGGGTGGAAATGGAAGTCGAGAAGGGTGTGGACGTTGCCGTCCACCTCGAGCACGACGTCACCGCCACGCCCGCCGTTGCCGCCGTCCGGGCCACCGAGCGGTTTGAACTTCTCCCGGTGTACGGAGGCGCAGCCATTGCCGCCTTTTCCGGCGCTGACGTGCAGCACGACGCGGTCAATGAATCGGGACATGACTGCCGGATCCTTCCTCAGTCAATTGTGTTGATCTCTGAAACTGTGTTGATCTCTGAAACGAACAATAGGGGCGGACCGGGTATCTCGACCCAGGTCCGCCCCTATTGGGAGCTTGAAACGTCCCTCACGGGACGATGCATACTCGCGGCAGGACTAGACCTCTGCCGCCGCCGGAACGATGTTCACGGTCTTGCGTCCACGCTTGGTGCCGAACTCGACGGCACCGGCGGAGAGAGCGAACAGCGTGTCGTCGCCGCCACGACCGACGTTGACGCCGGGGTGGAAGTGGGTTCCGCGCTGACGCACCAGGATCTCGCCGGCGCTGACGGACTGGCCGCCGAAACGCTTCACGCCGAGTCGCTGAGCATTTGAATCGCGACCGTTACGGGAGCTGGATGCACCCTTCTTATGTGCCATGTTCTTGACCCTCCTCGGGTGAAATCAGCTCTGAAGCTCTAGCTACTTGATGCCGGTGACCTTGAGGACCGTCAGCTTCTGCCTGTGGCCCTGACGCTTGTGGTAGCCGGTCTTGTTCTTGAACTTGTGGATCCGGATCTTCGGGCCCTTGGTGTGCTCGACGACCTCACCCGTGACCGAGATCTTGGCCAGCTTGTCGGCGTCGGTCGTCAGATCGGATCCGTCGACGACGAGAACGGGAGCAAGCGAGACAGCAGTGCCGGGCTCACCCTCGATCTTCTCGACCTTGACGAGGTCACCAACAGCGACCTTGTACTGCTTTCCGCCGGTCTTGACGATCGCGTACGTTGCCATCGGAGGGCTACCCCTTGCTTCTTCGAACTTGCTCGCGCCACAGTGTGCGCGACTGGTCTGGTGTGACGGCTAGCTCGGTCGAGATCGCGCAGCCTTCACAGGTGAGGGCACAGCTGACCTTCATCGCCGAGTAGCGACTGGTCAAGGTTACAGGAAGGCAACCGTTCCGTACAAACCGGCGTCGATTGCCTTCCCGCGTTCCCTCGTCAGTGGTCGGCGTCGACCGGCGGGCCTGCCGGACGTGCCGCGGCCCGTCGACGCCGCGGCTTGCGCGGCGCTGCCTGCGGATCCGCGCCGTCCGACGAGGACGCCGCCGGTCCGCTCACGGTCGAAGCCGACATGGCCGGCTCCGGTTCCGGTACGTGCTCCGCGCCGGGCTCCGGCGTCGGAATCACGAACACGGTCCCGGCACTCGGGGTTTCGGACACCGGCGCTGCCGCTGCCCTCGACACCCGGCGACTCCTGCGCCGCGTCGGGGCCACCGGCTCCGGTGCGGGCTCGGGTTCCGGTGCGGGTTCGGGTGCGCGCTCCACGACGGGTTCCGGGGTCTCGGCGACCGGAGCCGCTTCGGCCGGTGCCGCTTCGACGACGGGCGCCTCGGCCGCAGCTTCCACGGCTTCCTCGACGACAGCCTCTTCGACGACGGCTACCTCGGCCTCGGGTGCCACGACGGCTTCCGCAGCCACCGCTGCGGGCGCCTCGGCCACGGCCTCCTCGATCCCGGGCAGCTCCGCCTTGTCCGCGGCCGCAGCCTCCGCCTTGTGCGCGGCCTCCTCCTCCTCGTGATGGTGGTGTGCCATCGCGAGAGCGACCGGGTGGGCCCGCTTCACGGTGGCATCCACCGTCGGGGCCTCCTCGTGCACGGGAGCCTGCGGAGTGTCCCCGCCGGACGACTTGTCGCGTCCCCGCTTCTTGCGGGAACCGCCGGCGTCGCCGCCGCGGGAAGACCCGCGTGCACCGGTGTCCTCGGACGTCTTCACCTCGATCGGCTCGGCATGGACGATGATGCCGCGGCCGTGGCAGTGCTCACACGTCGTGGAGAACGCCTCGACCAGACCGGTGCCCAGCTTCTTCCGGGTCATCTGCACGAGCCCGAGCGACGTCACCTCGGACACCTGGTGGCGGGTGCGATCGCGGCCCAGGGCCTCGGTCAGACGTCGCAGCACCAGGTCGCGGTTCGACTCGAGCACCATGTCGATGAAGTCGACGACGATCATGCCGCCGATGTCCCGCAGGCGCATCTGCCGGACGATCTCCTCGGCAGCCTCGAGGTTGTTCCGGGTGACGGTCTCCTCGAGGTTTCCGCCGGCACCGGTGAACTTGCCGGTATTGACATCGACCACGGTCATGGCCTCGGTGCGGTCGATCACGAGCGTGCCACCGGACGGCAACCAGACCTTGCGGTCGAGCGCCTTCGCCAGCTGCTCGTCGATGCGGTGCGCCTCGAAGACGTCGACGCCGTTGTCCGACGTGTGCTGCGCGAGCCTCGGCATGAGGTCGGGCGCGACGGACTTGATGTACGACTCGACCGTTGACCAGGCCTTCTCGCCCTCGATCACGAGCTTCGAGAAGTCCTCGTTGAACAGGTCGCGGATGACCTTCACGAGGAGATCGGGCTCCTCGTAGAGGGCCTGCGGGTTGCCGGACTTGCCGGATTCCGCCTTCGCGGCCTGAGCCTCGATCCCGGCCCACTGCTCCTGCAGGCGCGTCACGTCGCGGGCCAGTTCCTCCTCGCTCACACCCTCCGACGCGGTCCGGATGATGACTCCGGCGTCCGAGGGCACGATGTCGCGCAGGATGTCCTTGAGGCGCTTGCGTTCCGTGTCGGGCAGCTTGCGGCTGATCCCGGTGGACGTGCCGCCGGGCACGTAGACGAGGAACCGGCCCGCGAGGCTGATCTGCGTGGTCAACCGCGCACCCTTGTGCCCGACCGGGTCCTTGCTGACCTGGACCAGCACCTGGTCGCCGGGCTTGAGCGCCTGCTCGATCTTGCGGGAGTTGCCACCGAGCCCGGCGGCCTCCCAGTTGACCTCACCGGCGTACAGCACGCCGTTGCGGCCGCGGCCGATGTCGATGAACGCCGCTTCCATGCTGGGCAGCACGTTCTGGACGCGCCCGAGGTACACGTTGCCGACCATCGAGGCCGACGCCGACGTGGTCACGAAGTGTTCGACGAGGACACCGTCTTCGAGCACGGCGACCTGCGTCGTCGCGTGCGGTTGCCCGGTGGCGACGCGGTCGCGCACGACCATGACACGGTCGACGGCCTCGCGGCGTGCCAGGAACTCCGATTCCGTGAGGATCGGCGGACGGCGGCGGCCGGCATCGCGGCCGTCGCGGCGACGCTGACGCTTCGCTTCGAGCCGCGTCGAACCGGTGATCCCCTGGACCTCGTCCTTCGAGCGGCTCTTGTTGCGAGGCTCACGCTCGTGCACGACGGTGTTCGGCGGATCGTCCTCGGACGTGGCGTCTCCCGACCCCTCGCCACCGGACTTGCGACGGCGACGACGGCGGCGGCGACGGCTCGAACCGTCGGAGTCACCCTCACCGGTCTCTTCGTCCCCGGACTCCGCTTCCGCCTGCTCGACGTCCGCGGGCTTCTCCTCGGACTCCTTCTTCGGCTCCTCCTCGGGCACCCGGCTCGGTGTCTCCGCGCCCTTCTCCGTGCCCGTGTCTTCGCGGCCCTTGTCCTCGCCCGCGGACTCCTCGGCCTCGGCACCCTCGGTGTCGGTATCGGTGTCCTGTTCGTTCGGCTGCTCGCCCCGGCCGCGGCCGCGGCCGCGACGGCCACGTCGACGACGACGCGGCTGATCGCCGTCGACGTCGGACTCGTCCGATTCGGTGTCGGCGGTTCCGGTGTCCGTGGTTTTCGCGGGCTCGGCGACATCCTCGCGCGACTCGGCGACGGGCGGCTGCTCGGTGGTGGGTTCGGGCGTCCCGGCGTCCCGGCGACTGCGCCGGCGACGCGGCGGCGTCTCGACCGCCGCGAGGTCGGGCTGCAGGAAGAGCGGGACCTGAGAAACGGCGGGAGTCTCGGCGGGCTCCTCGGCAGCGGGCGCCTCGGCCTGGTAGGCGGCGGTGGTGAACAGGTCGTGCCCGAGGTCGGGTTCGGAAACCGCGGCCTCCTCGGCGACGGGTTCCGGGCTTTCCTGGGCCGGGGCTTCCTCGGCGGGAGCCTCCGGTGCCTCCGGCTGCTCGGCCTCGGCAGCCTTCTCGGCCTCGGCAGCCTTCTCGGCGACCGCTCCCTCGACGTCCGCAACCGGTTCCGGAGCCACCTCGACGACGGCCTCCGCAGCCGGGGCCGCCGCTTCCGGTGCAACCTCGGCGGGCGCCTCGGCAGGAGTGGTCTCCGCAGCGGTGAATCCGGCGTATACCCGCTCGGCGATGTCGCGTTGCAGGCTCGACTGCGCACTGCGCAGTTCCAATCCGAGGGCCGCGGCCTCGGCGAGAACCTGCTTGCTCGTCACGCCCAGCAACTTCGCGAGGGCGTGAACGCGAATCTTCTCCGGAAGAGCGGGAACCGCGCTCCCGGCGGTGGCCGTATCGTTCGGCTCTGAATTTGTGGGCGGCGCTTGATCGGCCACGTAGTCTCCTCAGCCCCCGGGCGCGTCCACTCCCCTGTCTGGGAATGTCACGCGGCCACGCGAGGGCGCAGTATGTGTACTCGCGCCCCAGATGTGAGCGCGAGATTGTCTGGTCTCGCTCCACACAGCGCGTGCAGTGTCCGTTTTCACTGCACACCCATGTAGTGCCTTGCGGATGGCCGTGGTCCGCGGTGCGAGCGCCTGATCATCCAGCGTGCCGATACGCCCAGGTATTTCCTGTTGACGTAGGGGCAGCGATGAAGGGCATCGAGCCGTGGTGTCATCCGGTCGAAGCCACGTGGTGCACAAATTGCGGTCCGACCACCCTCAGTATCCCACACGTGTGCCGCGGTCCGTGCCAGCGGCGCACGTATCGTTCTGGAACATGTTCCGTTCGCGATGGCGCCGCCGGCCCGGAGGGCAGGTCGGTGGATCGAGGGGTGGGTGGAGAGGGTGGGTCAGCTGGCGGCGAGCTGGGGGAACCAGAGGGCGATCTCGCGCTCGGCGGACTCGACCGAGTCGGAGCCGTGGACGAGGTTCTCCTGGGCTTCGAGCCCGAAATCACCGCGAATCGTGCCCGGAACAGCCTTCTCGACCGGGTCGGTGCCGCCGGCGAGCTGCCGGAACGCCGCGATCGCCCGGGGACCTTCGAGGACTGCCGCGACGAGCGGGCCGCCCGTGATGAATTCCAGCAGGCCGGGGTAGAACGGGCGGCCTTCGTGCTCGGCGTAGTGGGCGGCGGCGATGTCGCCGGGAGCGGTGCGCAGCTCGAGCGCGGAGATCGTCAGACCCTTCCGCTCGATACGACCGAGGATTTCTCCTACATATCCGCGGGCAACGGCATCGGGCTTGATCAGTACAAGGGTGCGCTCAGTCACGGCGCACAGCCTAAATGGTCAGCCGCGCTGCCCCGGCAGCAGGCCCCGCTCCATTCGCTGACGCACATTCCGGCGGAAGTAGAGGAGGTAGCCCCACAGGATGGCGAAGACCACCCCGACCGAACCGATCGACACGTGGACGAAGAAACCGAGCAGGAGCCCCACCTGCAACAACAGGTTGTACTTCATCGCCCAGGGGCGGCCCTGCAGGCCGGCCCCGAGGATCATGAGCACCGCGAGCCCCACCAGGTACGTCCCGGACCACCAGGTGAGTCCGCCGCCGACCGTCGCGACGACCGGCAGGGCGAGAAGCACCACGATCGCTTCCAGGATCAGCGATCCCGCGACCACGCCGCGGAAGCCCTTCCACGGGTCCTTGGTCGGCGGGCCGAACTCCGGTTCCGAAGCACGGGGGTCCTGCTCGCTCACGCTGGGTCCTTTCCGAAGAGGGTGCGGGCCGCACCGGCGGTCACCACGGATCCGGTGACCACGACGCCCGCCCCCGATACTGCCTCACCGGGCTCGGCGACCTCCTCGGCCAGTCCGATGGCCGTTTCCAGCGCGTCCGCGAGGGTCGGCGCCACCACGACCCGTTCGTCGCCGAACTTTGCGACCGCGAGATTGGCGAGATCCTCGACGTCCATCGCCCGCGCCGAACCGTTGTGGGTCACCACGAGCTCGTCGAACACCGGTTCCAGCGCCGACAGAATGCCGTCGACGTCCTTGTCCCCCATCACGCTGACGACGCCGACGAGCTTGCGGAAGTCGAATTCGGCGGTCAGCGCGGCGGCGAGCGCACGGGCGCCGTCCGGATTGTGCGCGGCGTCGAGGAAGACGGTCGGTGCGCTGCGCACGCGTTCGAGCCTGCCGGGATTGACGACCGAGGCGAACCCCTCCCGGATCGCGTCCTGGTCGAGCTGCCGTTCCGGGCCTGCACCGAAGAACGCCTCGACCGCCGCGAGCGCGAGGGACGCGTTACGCGCCTGGTGCTCCCCGTGCAGGGGCAGGAAGATGTCGGTGTAGACCCCGCCGAGGCCCTGCAGTTCGAGCTGCTGGCCGCCGACGGCGATCTGCCGGGCGAGCACCGTGAATTCGGAGCCCTCCCGCGCGACCGCGGCATCCACCTCGACGGCACGGCGGAGCAGCACGTCCATCACTTCCGGCGTCTGTTCGGCGAGGATGGCGACCGTGTCGCGGGGCACGAGCGCGTCCTCGCGACCCTTCTTGATGATGCCGGCCTTCTCCTGCGCGATCCCGGCGAGGTCGTCGCCGAGATACTCCGCGTGGTCGAGGCTGATCGGGGTGATCACCGCGATCTGCCCGTCGATGACATTGGTTGCGTCCCAACGCCCGCCGAGGCCCACCTCGACGACGGCGACGTCGACGGGCGCCTCCGCGAACGCGGCGTACGCCATCGCGGTGAGCACCTCGAACTTGCTCATCGCCGGGCCACCCGCCGCCTGCGACTGCTGGTCGATCATCTGCACGTACGGTTCGATCTCCCGGTACGTGTCGACGTAGCGGCGCGGCGACACCGGGCGCCCGTCGATGCTGATCCGCTCGGTGGCGAGCTGCAGGTGCGGGCTGGTGGTGCGGCCCGTGCGCCGGTTCAACGCGGTGAGCAGTGCGTCGACCATCCGCGTCACCGACGTCTTGCCGTTGGTGCCGGTGACGTGGATCGCCGGGTACCCGTGCTGCGGTGACCCGAGGATGTCCATCAACGCCGCGATTCGGCTCAGCGACGGCTCGATCTTCGTCTCGGGCCACCGCTTGTCGAGTTCGGCCTCGACCAGCGTCAACTCCGCGAGGTCGACGGGGCTGACTTCCTCCGGCGTAAAGTCGGGCGAGGTCACGCGCCTTCCAGCTCCTTCAATCGCTTGGTGATGCGTTCGATTTCTTCTGTCGCGATCTGCTGACGCGTCCGGATCTTGTCCTTGACGGCGTCGGGAGCCTTGGCCAGGAACGCCTCGTTGGAGAGTTTCGCGGTGGTTCCCGCGAGTTCCTTCTGCGCGGCCGCGAGGTCCTTCTCCAGCCGCGCCTTCTCGGCGCCGAGGTCGACGTTGCCGGACGTGTCGAGGTCCACGGTGACGGTCGCCTTGCTCAGGCGCACCTCCACCGACGCCGACGCGGCGAACCCGTCCTCCGGGTCCGTCAGCCGGGCCAGCGACGTGACCGCGGCGAGCTGCGTGTTCAGATCGGCCTCGGCGATCCCGCTGATCCGGGCGGGCACCCGCTGCGACGGCTTGAGACCCTGATCGCTGCGGAACCGGCGCACCTCGGTCACCAGTCGCTGCATGTCCTCGACACGCTGCGCCGCAACCACATCCGCGGCGTCCTCCGCTGCCTGCGGCCACTGCGCCACGACGACGGACTCGCTACCGGTGAGCGCCTTCCACAGGGTCTCCGTGACGAACGGGATGACCGGGTGGAGCAGGCGCAGCAGCGCGTCGAGGACGTTACCGAGCACTGCCCTCGTGTTCGCCCCGACCGTGTCGTTCTCGGCGAACTGCACCTTGGCCAACTCGAGGTACCAGTCGCAGACCTCGTCCCACGCGAAGTGGAACAGCGCCTCGCACGCCTTGCTGAACTCGTACCGGTCGAACGCGGTGTCGACGTCGCCGCGCACCTGGTCGAGTCGGTCGAGGATCCACCGGTCCGCGTCGGTCAGTTCGCCGCGGGCGGGCAGCGGCGCGGGTGCGGCCCCGTTCATGAGGGCGAACTTGGTCGCGTTGAACAGCTTGGTCGCGAAGTTCCGGGACGACTGTGCGTGGTCCTCGCCGACGGACAGGTCGCTGCCGGGGTTGGCGCCGCGGGCCAGCGTGAAGCGGAGCGCATCGGCGCCGAAGCGGTCGACCCAGTCGAGGGGGTCGATGCCGTTGCCCCGCGACTTCGACATCTTCTTGCCGAACTGGTCGCGGACGAGGCCGTGCAGGAACACGTCCTCGAACGGCATCTGCGGTCCGGACTTGCCTTCGCTGAACACCCCGTCGCTTCGCTCGCCCCGCCCGGCAATCGCGTCGTCCTCCGACACGTACGTGCCGAACATCATCATCCGCGCCACCCAGAAGAACAGGATGTCGTAACCGGTGACGAGAACACTTGTGGGATAGAACTTCTCGAGCTCGGGCGTCTTCTCGGGCCAGCCCATGGTCGAGAACGGCCACAGCCCGGAGGAGAACCAGGTGTCGAGGACATCGGGGTCCTGCACCCAGCCCTCGGGCGCGGTCTCGTCCGGTCCGAAGCACGCGACCTCGCCGTCGGGGCCGTACCAGATCGGGATCCGGTGACCCCACCACAGCTGCCGCGAGATGCACCAGTCGTGCATGTCGTCGACCCAGGCGAACCATCGCGGTTCCTGACTCGCGGGGTGAATGACGGTGTCACCGTTGCGGACCGCGTCACCCGCCGCCTTCGCGAGGGACTCGACCTTCACCCACCACTGCAGCGACAGGCGCGGCTCGATGGACTCGCCGGTGCGCTCGGAATGCCCGACGCTGTGCAGGTAGGGCCGCTTCTCCGCGACCACACGGCCCTGCTCGGCGAGCGCCTCCCGCACCTTGACCCGCGCCTCGAAGCGGTCGAGACCGTCGAACTGCGTTCCCGTGTCGGCGATCGTGCCGGTCTTGTCCATGATGGTCGGCATCGGCAGGTTGTGCCGCAGGCCCATCTCGAAGTCGTTGGGGTCGTGCGCCGGAGTGATCTTGACGGCGCCGGTGCCGAATTCGGGGTCGACGTACTCGTCCGCGATGATCGGGATGTCGCGGCCGGTGAAGGGATGCTCGAGCGTCGTCCCGATCAGATACTTGTAGCGCTCGTCGTCGGGGTGGACGGCGACGGCGGTGTCGCCGAGCATCGTCTCGACACGGGTGGTGGCGACCACGACGTGCGGTTCGTCGTCGTTCAGGGAGCCGTACCGCAGGGAGACCAGCTCACCCTCGACGTCCTCGAACTTCACCTCGATGTCGGAGATCGCTGTCTGCAGCACGGGCGACCAGTTGACGAGTCGCTCGGCCCGGTAGATCAGACCGTCGTCGTACATGCGCTTGAAGATGGTCTGGACGGCGCGGGAGAGCCCGTCGTCCATGGTGAAGCGGTCGCGGCTCCAGTCGACGCTGTCACCGATGCGGCGCATCTGGCCGCCGATGGTGCCACCGGACTCCCGCTTCCAGTCCCAGACCTTGTCGATGAACAGTTCGCGGCCGAAGTCTTCCTTCGTCTTGCCGTCGACGGCGAGCTGCTTCTCGACCACGGTCTGCGTCGCGATGCCCGCGTGGTCCATGCCCGGCAGCCACAGCACCTCGTAGCCCTGCATCCGCTTGCGTCGGCTCAACGCGTCCATCAACGTGTGGTCGAGAGCGTGACCCATGTGCAGGCTGCCGGTCACGTTGGGCGGCGGCAGAACGATGGAGTACCCCGGCTTCTCGCTGTCGGGGTCCGCACGGAAGTAACCGGCGTCTACCCAGCCCTGATACAGATCGTCCTCAACGGAACTGGGGTCCCAGCTCTTCGGGAGGGCATCGGCACGGTTCTGGGGATTTTCTGGAGCTGCACTGGTCACCCGTCGAGTCTAATGAACGCGCGGACGACCCACGACGGGGCTACCGTGCGGCCCCGCTACTGGTCGCTGAACAGCGCGCGGTGCACTTCGGTGGCGGTGCGGTGTTCCGGGTCGACGGGACGTAGCGCCTCGCCGGCGTCTTCTCCGCCTGCCTGGGATCCTGCGGTGCTGTGCAGCTCGGAGAAGAGCTGCACGTGGTGGTCGTTCAAGGGATTCCTCCGGTTCGTCTGCCGCATCCGATGCGGCAACCACTCGAGAATGTCGAGTATGCATCGAAACCCCCGCCGATCGGCGGCGACACGGCGACGGCGCGCCGGTGGTAACGAAATGCGCTGACCCGACGACTATCCGGGCGTGCCTGCCGGAACCGGCGGGACACCGACCTCGCTGACCGCAACCCCCGACTGTGGTCAGCGAGGTCGACACATCAGCTGCCGCGCTATTCGCCCCGGCCGCTTTCGGCGTCCCGCTTGGCGAACGCGAGTTGAATCTCCCAGCCTTCGACATTGCCCTCGATAGCGGACGCGCGACGCTCGGCGCTCGGGTACAGGGCAGCGAATCCGGACTCGACGACGCGCAGGAGGGTGCCACCGTCCCGCTCGGACAGGAAGAATTCGACCAGGGTGGACGTGCCCTCCACGAGGGGCCGCGCGGGATCGTCTCCGCCGCGGAACGAGACGTAGTGGGGTGCGTCGGACTTGACGGGAAGAATCGGGAAGCGTCCGTACGGGGGGAAATCCACGACGAAGACGTCGCCTTCGCGTGTGGTGGTGGTCTTGCCGGGATCTCCGTCGCCGATGAACCAGCCGGGTTCACTCACCAGCCGGAACACCCGCTCGATGGGGGCGTCGATCTGGATCTCGCGCTCGATCCTGTCCTGGGACGTATCCGCAACGCTCATGATCATCCTCACCTCTCGCCGATGTGCGACCCCACGGTTGCACATCGGCGGTTCCTTGCGCAACCCTCAGGTTGCACTCGATCGGAACAATGAGGGGAGACGCATCCGGGTGCCCACCCCGACGCCGGACGGCGTGGGGCGGGCACCCGGGAAACGTGTCAGCTGAAGTGCGCCAGCAGGGCGTCGCGCTGACGGTCACCGAGGCCACGGAGGCGGCGGGTGGGCGCGATCTCCAGGTTGGCCATGATCTCCTGGGCCTTGACCTTGCCGATCTTCGGCAGGGCCTCCAGGATGGCGCTGACCTTGGTCTTTCCGATGATGTCGTCGACATCAGCCTTGGAAAGGACCTGCTTGAGGGTGATGTCACCGGACTTGAGCTTGTCCTTGAGCTCTGCGCGTGCCTTACGAGCGGCGGCGGCCTTCTCGAGAGCTGCTGCCCGCTGTTCGTCAGTGAGCTGGGGAAGTGCCACGGTGTCTCCTTCATTCGGGGTACGTATCGAACACCGTAGCGAGAGAACCGCTACTTCACCGCATCCATCGGACGTGTCGCGCGTCCTGTCCGATTCGACACGCCCCGGCTCACAGGTCCGACGGCGCGAAAATTGCCAGGACGCGGGCGGTGCGCTGTGTCATGCTCGACGTGTTCCGATCGGTTCACACGTCGACTCGAGGAAGGAAGTAGCGATGCGCGCACTGCCCACAGCAAGCGCAGCCCGGTTGCAGCCGTCACGCACGGGCGCCGCATCCTTCCCCGCCGGCAGGCAAGGCGAACGCGGGATCATGCCCGCCGCGAAGACCCAGCGCTCCGCCTGACACGCCGGAATCGACGACCGTCGCCCGGCGTGCCTCCACCGCCGCGAACCGACGACAGAACCGAGAACACCCGTGAGGTACRTATCCCGTAACCCGCCCTCGACCACCCTCGACGCCCGCACCTGGTCACGCGCGGCCGTACTGGTCCTCAACGTCACATACGAGGCGCTCTGTGAGATTCCCGCGGAACGCGCAGTAGTGCTGATCAGTGTCGGCGCGGCCGAGACGGTCGCCGATCGGGAGCCGCCGTTCCCGATCCGGTCGCAGCACGTCGAGATCAGCCTGCCGCAGACCATCCGTCTGCTGCGGTACGTCTACGTCCAGCACTCCGTGCTGGTGACCGACAGYAGTCGCGCGACGTTCGCGGGCGTGTTCCGTCGCGACCGCAATCGTTGCGGCTACTGCGCCGAACCGGTCGCGACGACGATCGATCACGTGCTACCGAGGAGCCGCGGCGGCCCGAACACGTGGGCCAACCTCGTGGCGTGCTGCGCCCCCTGTAACCAGAGGAAGGCCGATCGCACACCGGAGGAGGCACGGATGCCGCTCCTGTGGGAGCCGAAGGCGCCGCGGCACATCGAAAAGGCGCAACGGCAGATCTGGCGGGATCTCGCGGCGGTGTAGCCGCGAGATCCCCGGGTATTCCGCCTCCACCGACCGACTTCTCCCGGAAAGGGGAGATATCCCGATGACCGACGTCCTGGACACAACCCTGTCCACACTGCTGCCCGCCTCCGACGATCCCGCCGGATGGGTCGACGCCGCGTGCCGCAACGACCCCGAGCCGGACCGGTGGTTCCCTTTCCCGACAGAGGATTTCGCGTACGCGCGTGACGTGTGCCGGCACTGCGCGCTACGGATCCGCTGTGAGCTCTTCGCCAGGGCGACCGCTCAGTCCGGGGTGTGGGGCGGCAAGGAGTTCGACCGGGGCCGCGAGAGGCGGGCGTGACTCCGCCCGGCGCGGCCCCTGCCCCCCGCCCTACCGGCTGAAGCCTACTTGCCCAGGATCTCGGGCAGCGCGACGTCCTCGCCCCGCACGTGCTCCGAGAGGAACGACAGCACCACCTGGTACCAGACCTTCGCGTTCTGCGGGGTGAGGATCCAGTGGTTCTCGTCGGGGAAGTAGAGGAAGCGGTGGTCGGTGACCCCGTCGTCGTCCGCGGGCAACCCCGACTCGGACAGCAGCTCGAACCACAGCCGCAACCCGTCACCGATCGGGACGCGAAAGTCCTTGTCGCCGTGGATGACCAGCATCGGTGTCACGATGTCCGCGACGTACAGGTGTGGTGAGTTCTCCACCGCCATCTCGGGAGTCATCTCCCGCTGCCAGTACCAGGCGGCGTCGGTGGTGGGGCCGAACTGGTCCAGCGCCCACAGGCTCGCGTGGGTGACGATCGCCTTGAACCGGTCGGTGTGCCCGGCGATCCAGTTGGCCATGTATCCGCCGAATGATCCGCCCATCGCCGCGGTGCGCTTCTCGTCGATCTCGGGCAGCGCCACCGCGGCGTCGGTGATCG
This sequence comes from Rhodococcus sp. P4_B6, assembly GCF_056402215.1. Taxonomy (NCBI): domain Bacteria; kingdom Bacillati; phylum Actinomycetota; class Actinomycetes; order Mycobacteriales; family Nocardiaceae; genus Rhodococcus; species Rhodococcus sp. P4_B6. The sequence goes on from NZ_JBFUHV010000032.1 coordinate 60,417, forward strand.
ACATGAGGTCGGTGTACGGCGCCTTGCCCCACTTCCCCCAGCCGCGTTCGACGAACGCCTGCCCGTAGCCGGTGGACAGGGCCGGATCCGGCAGCAGCACGGCGTATCCCCGCGCCACCAGAAGCCACGGGTTCCACCGCCACGACCAGGTGTTCCACGAACCCAGGGGGCCGCCGTGCACCCACAGCGCGAGCGGCACCGGCGCGTGGGCAGAGGCGCCGGTCGGCACCGCGAGCCACGCGCGCACCGCCGCGCCGTCCGCGGCGACCGTCTCGACCTCCGTCAGCGTGCCCGGGAGTTCGGGGAGGTCCGCGGGCGCCTTCAGCAGCGACACGGCGCCGGTGGTGATGTCGATGCGCACCGGGTGCGGCGGCGCCGCGTACGACGCCCGCAGCGCGAACACCGTCGACCCGTCCGGAGCGACCTGCAGGTCGGTGTAGGCGGAGTCGTCGGTCGTGACCGGCGTGGGGTCCGCGCCGTCGCGGAGGAGGAAGATCGGTGCGCGCCCGCGGTCGTCGGCGGTCACGAGGAGACCCGAGCCGTCGGACAACCAGGCCACGGACGTGGCCCACCGGTCCCATCCGGGCGCCACGTCCGTGACGGTGCCGGTGTCGAAGCTGTACCGGTGCAGCGTGAATCGCGGCGCGGAGTCGGGTGTCGCATGCGATTCCCGCGTGAAGACGACGTGCCGTCCGTCCGGGGAGATCACCGGGTCCGACAGGTCGGCGTCGCCGTCGCCGACGAGGACGGTGCGCGCCCCCGTCTCCGTGTCGACGCGCACCAGGATGTTCCGGATCGACGCCAGCGGGCCGGGAACCGTCCACGACGTCACGACGAACGTGCCGTCGTCGCTCAGCGCGTAGTTCGCCTCCCGCAGCGCCGGACCCGGCATCGGCGTGAGGTCGGTGAGCTGCGGCTCCTGCCCGTTCTCCGCGAGCGCGTCCAGCGGGGCGGACAGCAGGTGGGGCACGTCGGGACCGAGATCGTGGTCCCAGTAGCGGATCGGGTAGCCCGTGTGCAGGATCGCCGAGACCTTCTTCTCCTTGCGCTCGGCGCGCACCCGCTCGTCGTCGGCGGACTCGCCGGATCTCCCCAGAACGCCCGTGGTGACGACGAAACGCGGCGCGCACCGGGCCGCACGCACACCGGTGATGCCGCCGCCGCGTCGCGCGACGATCACGGCCTCGCCGCCCCGCGCGGGCAGGCGCCACAGGTCGTCGGGAAGGTCGTCCTCGTCCTGCGTCGGCCGGGAAGACGTGAAGAGCAGGTCGCCGTCACTGGTGAACGTCGCGTTGGACTCCCCGGTGCGGCCGCGGGTGAGCCTGCGCGCCGCGAACTCGCCGGTGGGATCGATCTCCCACAGCGCGGTGACGTACTTCGTCGACTTCTCGTCGAGCGTCGACTGCGCGACGACGAGCCTTCGCCCGTCCGCCGACAGCGCGAGGCCGCCGACGCGACCGAGCGCGAGATAGTCGTCGAGGTCGTCGAAAGGAGTTCCGGCGTGGAGTTCAGGAATGGCGGTCACGAGTCGTTGGTATCACGAACCGGGCTCACCCCGTCACACATCCGCGTCTCAGGCGAGCAGGGGCGCGACCCGCGGCGGGATCTCGTTCAGCGCGTACGGCAGGCTCAGTACGGTGCTCCACGCCATCGCCTCGGCGGCGGCGTCCTCGAGCGTGATCGTGCGGCCGGCCTTCACCACGTCGAGTTCCTGATAGATCGGCGTCTTGTCGAGTTCCGCACGCAGCTTGTCGCCGTAGCCGCCGCCCGCGTACCAGACGAGGAGGTCGACGTTCGCCAGCGACAGCTGCTCCGTGCTGATCTCCGCGAAGTTGCCGGTGATCTGTTCCGTCACAGGGGGGTTCACGAAACCGAGTTCGGTGAAGAAGCGGACCTTCGGGTCCTCCGGGCCGTACACACCGAACTGTCCCGGTCCCTTGAGCGCACCGACGAGGACGGTCTTTCCCGCGAACGCCGGGTTGGCGGCCCGGACGTCGGCGAACTGCGTCTCGACGCCGGACACGAGTTCGGCGGCCTTGTCCTTCTTGCCGAGTGCGTCGCCGAGAATCCGCGTCTGGTCCTGCCACGAGACGCCGTAGTCGGCGAACTCCTTGGGCTGCGCGATCGTCGGCGCGATGGCGCTGAGCTTGTCGTACTGGGCCTGGGTGAGTCCGGAGTAGGTGCCGACCACCAGGTCCGGTGCGACCGCGGCGACCTTCTCGAAGTCGATGTTGGTGGACGCCGTGCCGACGATCTCCGGCTTCGCGTCGCCGAGGAGGTCCTGCGCCCACGGCCACACGCCGTAGGGGTAGTCGCCGTACCAGTCGAACGTGCCTGCCAGCGGGCCACCGAGCGCGAGGATCGTGTCCTGGTCGTTGTAGCCGACGCTGACGATGCGCTGCGGGTCCGTCGGCACCTGGGTTTCGCCGTACTTGTGGGCGACGATGGGGCCCGTGGGCTCGTTGCCGCCGCCTTCGCCGTCCGAGCTGCTGCAGGCCGCGGCGAACGCGAGCAGCGCTCCCCCGGTACCCAGGAGGAATCCGCGTCGGCTGACGCCGATCCTCTGTTGTCCCACGTTCATGCGGCGACCCTCTCGTCTACCAGGTTTCCGATCCACTTAGGTAAGGCTTGCCGAGCTTAGCCTAAGGGTTCACGCGGACGGGTTCCCGCCACATCGCCCACAGTGTCGGCCCGCCGTCCGGGATCCGGATCTCACCGGTGACGTCGAAGCCGAACCGCTGGTAGTACGAAATGTTGTCCTTCTTACTCGACTCCAGGTACGCCGGGATGCCGTCGGCATCACACCGGTCGAGCCGCGACCGCAACAACGCCGTCCCGTAGCCGCCACCCCGCCCCGCGCTCGACGTCCCGATCGTCGCCAGGTACCAGTGCACGGGGTCCACCGGGTGCGCGTCTTCGACGGTTCCGCTCACCGCGGCCCCGACGCCCAGCCGGGTGCCGAACGCGCGGACCAGGCCCGGCAGGCTGAGGAGCGACGACAACGTCGACTCCTTCCAGCCGCCCGGCGGATCCCACATGGCGGCCCCGCGGATCACACCGTCGCCGTCTTCGGCCAGTTCGGCCCCGCCCCCGGCGAGGTGGTGATGGCGGATCTCCACCGAGAACAGCCTCGGCAGACCACGCCGCCTGCGCTCGGGATCCGGCCACATCCAGACCATCACGGGGTCGTCGAAGAACGCGTCGGCGAGGACCCGCGTCAGTTCGGGGATGTCGGATTTGGTCGCGGCCCGCACGCTCACACCCATGCCCAGAGGGTACGGGCCTGCCATCGCTGTGGGCGGGAACGACCGGCCGCCACCCGCGGTTCGTGTCGGGCGGCGGCCGGTCGGACCTTCTAGATCGGATCTTCTAGACGGTGGCGTCGACCAGGAGCTTCGCGCCGGTGGCCGCCTGGACGTCCTCGACGCTGTGACCGGGTGCGGTCTCGACGAGCCGCAGGCCGTCGGGGGTGACGTCGATGACGGCGAGATCGGTGACGATCTTCTGGACGCAGCGCTTGCCGGTGTACGGCAGCGTGCACTCCTCGAGGATCTTGTGCTCACCCTTCTTGGTGACGTGGTCCATCATCACGATGACCTTGCCTGCGCCGTGGACGAGGTCCATCGCGCCGCCCATGCCCTTGACCATGGCGCCGGGGACCATCCAGTTGGACAGGTCGCCGTGGCTGCTGACCTGCATGGCGCCGAGCACGGCCACGTCGACGCTGCCGCCGCGGATCATCGAGAAGGAGTCGGAGGAGGAGAAGAACGCGCCGCCGGCGACCACGGTGATGGTCTCCTTGCCCGCGTTGATCAGCTCGGGGTCGACCTCGTCCTCGGTCGGGTACGGCCCGACGCCGAGGATGCCGTTCTCCGAGTGCAGGACGACGTCCTTRCCGGCCGGGATGTGGCCGGGGATCAGGGTCGGCATGCCGATGCCGAGGTTGACGTACTGCCCGTCCTCGAGTTCGGCTGCGACCCGGGCCGCCATCTCGTCACGCGTCCAGCTCATGCCCGCACCGTCCTGTTCTCGATTCCCGTTTCCTGCTTGCCGACCTCGACCACACGCTGGACGAAGATGCCGGGGGTGTGCACCTCGGCGGGGTCGATCTCGCCGGGCTCGACGAGGTGTTCGACCTGCGCGATGGTGATGCGACCGGCGCCCGCGGCGTCGGGGTTGAAGTTGCGGGCCGTCTCCCGGTACACGAGGTTGCCGAGCCGGTCGCCCTTCCACGCGTGGACCAGCGCGAAGTCGGTGCGGATGGCGCGTTCGAGAACGAAGGCCTCCCCGTCGAACTCGCGGGTCTCCTTGGGCTTGCTGGCGACCGCGATGCCGCCCTTGCCGTCGTAGCGGATCGGCAGACCGCCGTCGGCGACCTGCGTTCCGACACCGGCGGGGGTGTAGAAGGCGGGGATGCCCGCTCCCCCGGCGCGCATGCGTTCGGCCAGCGTGCCCTGCGGGGTGAGCTCGACCTCCAGCTCTCCGCTGAGGTACTGCCGCGCGAATTCCTTGTTGGCGCCGACGTACGAGCTGATCGTGCGCCGGATCCGGTGCTGCTCGAGGAGCAGACCCAGACCGAAACCGTCGGTGCCGCAGTTGTTGCTGACCGTCTCGAGGTCGGTCGCACCCTGTGCGAGGAGGGCGTCGATGAGGACCGAGGGGATACCGACGAGGCCGAAGCCACCCACTGCGAGGGACGCTCCGTCGGGGACGTCGGCAACGGCCTCGGCCGCCGTTGCGAAGACTTTGTTGACCATGTGACCCAGGCTACCGCAAAATGTTCGAGTAGTGAACACCCATCCACATTGCGAACAAATTGCGCCCCGCCTATTGGCCCCATCACAGAACGCGACTACTATGTGCGAATAGCGGCCGACTGTTCACATCGAGAACGTGAGGATCTTCTTCCATGCTGCATCTGCCAGCCCACTACCAAGCCGGGCACGAAGCCAATGCCCCGCTGCTGTTCCCCGAGTACAAGACGACTCGGCTGCGCAGCCCCAAGAACGACCTGATCCTGATCCCGCAGCGACTCGGCGAGATCACCGGTCCGGTCTTCGGCGACGCCGACGTCACCAAGGGTGAGAACGACATGACCCGCGCCAACGGCGGCGAGGCCCAGGGTCAGCGGATCATCGTCCACGGCCGGGTCCTCGACAGCGCCGGGAAGCCCATCCCCGACACCCTCCTCGAGGTGTGGCAGGCCAACGCCGGCGGCCGCTACCGCCACAAGAACGACTCCTGGCCCGCGCCGCTCGACCCCCACTTCAACGGTGTCGCGCGCTGCCTGACCGACAAGCAGGGCCACTACGAGTTCACGACGATCAAGCCCGGCGCGTACCCGTGGGGCAACCACCACAACGCGTGGCGGCCCGCACACATCCACTTCTCCCTCTTCGGTCAGGCGTTCACCCAGCGCCTGGTCACGCAGATGTACTTCCCGGACGATCCGTTCTTCTTCCAGGACCCGATCTACAACTCGGTGCCCGAAGCGGCGCGCGAGCGGATGATCAGCACGTTCGACTACGACCAGACCCGCGAGAACTGGGCCGTCGGATTCAAGTTCGACATCGTCCTGCGCGGCCAGGACGCCACCCCGTTCGAGGACACGCCGTTCAACAAGACGGAGGGCCACTGATGATCGACACCCAGAACCCGGACGCCCCGCGCTACCCGGTCTTCGCCAAGAGCCAGGACGAGGTGCCGTTCGGCGTCACCCCGTCCCAGACCGTCGGCCCGTACGTCCACATCGGCCTGTTCCCCACGTGGGAGAACAGCGGCGACGCCGTCCCCGAGGATGCTCCCGGACGAATCGACGTGTCCTTCAACGTCATCGACGGCGCCGGTCAGCCCATCGGCGACGCGATGATCGAAACCTGGCAGGCAGATGCCGCGGGGCGGTTCGACAGTCCTGCCGATCCCCGCGGTGCCGCCGAGGCGACTCCCGCCGGATTCCGCAGCCTGGCACGCGTGTTCGCCGACGAGAGCGGCACGATCGTGGTGCACACCGTCAAGCCGGGCACTCTCCCCGCCGAGGACGGCGCAGTCGAGGCCCCGCACATCAACGTCGGGCTCTTCGCCCGCGGCATGCTCGAGCGCCTGTACACGCGCCTCTACTTCCCGGAGGATACGGACGCCCACGCATCGGACCCCGTGCTCGCCGCCGTCCCGGAAGCCGACCGCCCCAAGCTGATCGCGGAGAAGACCGATCGCGGATACCACCTGACGATTCACGTGCAGGACACGGACGGACGGGAAACCCCGTTCTTCGCCCTGTAATCGGCCGCAAACCCAGAAAGGTGTCGCGTGTGAACTCTCCGGAGACCTCCCGGGGTGCCCTGTTCGATCCGACGTTCGGTGCCGGCGAGTTGTCGGCGCTGCTCTCCGACCGGGCGTGGGTCACCGCGATGGTCGAGGTCGAGGGGGCACTGGCCCGGGCGGAGGCGAAGTGCGGCGTCATCCCCGCCGCGTCCGCCGACGCGATCTCCTCCGTGTTCGCGCGAATCGTCGCCGACGGCTCCGTGGACGTCGGGGCCCTCGGCGACGCGGCGGCCGCGGGTGGCAATCCGGTGATCCCGCTGGTGAAACTGCTCCGCAGCGAGGTCGCGGCCACCGAGGCCGGGGTGCCCGGAGGCCACGTGCACAAGGGCGCCACGAGTCAGGACATTCTCGACACGGCCCTGATGCTGCTGTGCCGCCGGTCGGGCGCGCACGTCCTGGCGTCCCTCGACGAGGCGGTGCTGTGCGCCGAGGCCCTCTCGCGGGCCCAGCGCGGCACCCCGATCGCCGGCCGCACCCTGGGCCAGCAGGCCTTGCCCACCACGTTCGGCGTCCTCGCCGCCGGGTGGATGACCGCACTGCACAGGGCTTCTCGCGCACTGTTCGACGCACTCGACGGCCTTCCCGTGCAATTGGGCGGCGCGGCCGGCACGTCCGCCGCGCTCTACCCGCACGGCCTCGACGTCGCCGACATCCTCGCCGACGAACTCGGACTCGCACGCCAGGACGTGCCCTGGCACACCGACCGCACCCGCATCGCACTGCTCGCGTCGGCGCTCGGAACGGCCGCGGGCGCGGTGTCGAAGATCGCCACCGACCTCGTGTTCCTGTCGTCCACCGAGGTCGCCGAGGTCAGCGAAGGGTCGCCCGGCGGTTCTTCGGCCATGCCGCACAAACGCAATCCGGTGGCCGCGATCGCCGCCCGCGCCGCGGCCCGCCGCACCCCGGGACTCGTCGCGACGATCCTCGGCTCGATGGATCACGAGCAGCAGCGCGCCGCCGGCCCCTGGCATGCCGAGTGGGAAACGCTCACGGACCTGCTGCGCCTCACCGGTGGCGCCGTCGCGCGGATCGCCGACTCGCTCGGCGGACTGAACGTCCACCCCGACGCGATGGCCCGCAACCTCGACGTCACCGGCGGCCTGCTCCTCGCGGAACGGGTCACCGGAGCCCTGTCCGCCCACACCGACAACGCGCGGGACCTCGTCACCGCCGCCTGCCGGAGCGGGCACCGACTCGACGAGGATCCGGGGCTCCTCGAATACCTGCCTGCGGACGAGATCCGCGCCCTGCTCGACCCTGCCGGGTACCTCGGCCACGCCCACGACATCGTCGACCGCGCACTGGACACAGTGGCCCGCGGCCGGGAAGGAACGCGATGACAGTCGCACTTGCACACGAAATCTCCGGACCCCGCAGCGGCGCGGCCGACGCCCCCGTCGTCGTCCTGCTCGGATCGCTCGGCTCCAACCGGTCCATGTGGGACCCGCAGATCGCGGCGCTGTCCGACGAATGCCGGGTCGTCGCCGTCGATCAGCGGGGCCACGGCGAGTCGCCCGCACCGGACGGGCCGTACTCCGTCCGCGAACTGTCCGAGGATGTTCTCGCACTGCTCGACTCCCTCGGAGTCGACGCCGCCCACTTCGTCGGACTGTCCATGGGCGGCGCGATCGCCCAGTGGCTCGGCGCGCACACCCCGCGGCGGGTGCTGTCGCTGTCGCTGCTGTGCACCGCCGCGAAGTTCGGCGAACCGCAGGGATGGATCGAACGGGCCGCCGCGTCGCGCGCCGACGGCCCCGAATCGCTCGCCGATGCCGTCGTCGCACGCTGGTTCAGTGAGGGCCTGGCCAAGCGGGACCCCGAATTCGTCCGGCACTACCGCGACATGATCGCGTCGACGTCGCCCGAGGGATACGCCGCGTGCTGCGACGCCCTCGCCGACTGGGACTTCACCGCCGACCTCGCCCGGATCAGCGCACCGACACTGGTGATCGCGGGCGAGGAGGATCCGTCCACCCCGCCGTCGGTCATGCAGGTCCTCGCGGACGGCATCACCGGCGCCCGGTTCGAGGTGCTCTCCCCCGCCGCCCACGTCGCGAACCTCGAGCAGGCGGGCGCCGTCACGGCGCTGCTGCGCGAACACATCGCCGGCGGCGGATACGCGCGCGGACGACGCGCCGCGCACGCACAGGGCATGACCGTGCGCCGCTCGGTGCTCGGCGACGCCCACGTGGACCGCTCCGTCGCGGGGACCACCGACTTCACGGCACCGTTCCAGGACTTCATCACCCGCACCGCGTGGGGCGACATCTGGTCGCGCCCCGGGCTGGACCACGAACTGCGCCGGCTGCTCACGATCGCCGTCCTCACCGCGGTCGGCAACGAGCACGAACTCGACATGCACATCCGGGCCGCCCTCCGCGCGGGCGTCGACGCCGACACCATCGGCGAAGTGCTCCTCCACACCGCCGTCTACGCGGGAGTGCCCAACAGCAATCTCGGGTTCGCCCTCGGCAAGCAGGCCCTCGCCGACCTGGCCGCCGAGCCGACAGTGGAGGATTCGCAGACATGACAGCTACCGAACCGACGGAGAAGATCCTCCCGTCCCCCGACTACGTGCAATCGCTGGCCCGGGGCCTGGCCGTGATCCGCTGCTTCGATCACCAGAATCAGCGGCGCACGCTCAGCGACGTCGCCCGCGCCACCGACCTGACCCGCGCCACCGCGCGCCGGTTCCTGCTCACCCTCGTCGAACTCGGCTACGTGGCCACGGACGGTTCCGCATTCTGGCTCACCCCGCGGGTCCTCGAACTCGGGTACAGCTACCTGTCGAGCCTGTCACTGCCGGAGGTCGCGCAGCCGCACCTCGAGAAGTTGAGCCACAAGGTCCACGAGTCGTCGTCGGTGTCGATCCTCGACGGCGCCGACATCGTGTACGTCGCCCGCGTGCCCGTCAGCCGGATCATGACGGTGGGCATCACCATCGGCACCCGGCTGCCCGCGTACGCCACCTCGATGGGACGGGTCCTGCTGGCGGGACTGCCCGACGACGAACTCGACGCGTACCTCGAGAAGCTCGACATCCAGCGGCTCACCGAGCGCACGATCACGGCCCGCGACGAGCTGAAGGCCGCGATTCTCGCGGTCCGCGCGGACGGCATCTGTGTTCTCGACCAGGAACTCGAGGCAGGCCTGCGGTCGATGGCCGCACCGATCCGCAACGCCTCCGGGCTCACCGTCGCCGCGGTGAACATCTCCACGCCGGCCGCGCGGTACAGCCTCGAGGATCTGCATTCCGATCTCATCCCGTCGCTGCGGGTCACCGCAACCGACATCGAACAGGACCTCGCCACCGTCAACCGTTGACGGTGGCGAGGAATCTTCACGAAAGGCCTTTCCATGCGTGACGTCGTCATCTGCGAGCCCCTCCGGACGCCGGTCGGGCGGTTCGGCGGAGTGTTCAAGGACATCACTCCCCAGAGCCTCGCCGCCACCGTCATCACGGCGCTCGTCGAACGCACCGGCATCGACGGCAGCCAGATCGACGACGTCATCCTCGGTCAGGCGTCCCCGGGCGGAGAGGCCCCGGCCCTCGGCCGGATCGCCGCCCTCGACGCCGGACTCGGCATCGACGTCCCCGGCATGCAGGTGGATCGCCGCTGCGGATCCGGTCTGCAGGCCGTCATCACCGCCGTGCTGCAGGTGGCGTCCGGCGGCAACGACCTCGTGCTCGCCGGCGGCGCCGAATCCATGAGCCAGGCCGAGTTCTACACCAACCCCAACATCCGCTGGGGCGTCAAGGGCGAAGGGGTGCAACTCGCCGACCGGCTCGCCCGCGCCCGCGTCACCGCCGGCGGCGCGAACTTCCCCGTGCCCGGCGGCATGATCGAGACCGCCGAAAACCTGCGCGCCGAGTTCGACATCAGCCGTGAAGACCAGGACGCGCTCGCCGTGCAGTCGCACCAGCGGGCCGTCGCCGCGCAGGAATCGGGGCGCTTCGCCGAGGAGATCGTCGGAGTGACGGTGCCGCAACGCAAGTCGGACCCGCTCGTCGTCGACAAGGACGAGCACCCGCGCGCCGACACCACGGTGGAGTCGCTGTCCAAGCTCCGCGCCATCCGCTCCAAGATCGACTCCGCCTCCACCGTCACCGCCGGCAACGCCAGCGGACAGAACGACGGCGCCGCCGTGTGCATCGTGACGACCGCCGAGAAGGCGAAGGAACTGGGACTGAAGCCCCTCGCCCGGATGGCGTCCTGGGCCGTGGCCGGGGTCCCGCCGCGCACCATGGGCATCGGCCCGGTGCCCGCCACGGAGAAGGCGCTCGGTCAGCTCGGACTGTCGCTGTCCGACCTGGGTGTCATCGAACTGAACGAGGCCTTCGCCGCGCAGACCCTCGCCGTCCTCCGCAGCTGGGACCTCGACCCCACCGACGAACGCCTCAACCCCAACGGGTCCGGCATCTCGCTCGGGCACCCCGTCGGAGCCACCGGCGGTCGCATCCTCGCCACCCTCCTGCGGGAGATGGACCGTCGCGAATCCCGCTACGGGCTCGAGACGATGTGCATCGGCGGCGGTCAGGGACTGGCCGCGGTGTTCGAGCGGGTCTGATCCAGCGGCTTTCAGCGCACGCACATCGGCGAGCAGGCTCCGGGCCTGCTCGCCGATGTGCGTCCGGGGCCGGTCACAACCGGTGCAACTCCACGTCGCCGAGTTCCCCGTCGCGCACGGTGGCGGTCAGGTACGTGCAGTGCGGCTGACGCCGCCGATCGGTCGGCGATCCCGGGTTCAGCAGTCGCAGACCGGTTTCCGTGGTGGTGTCCCAGGGAATGTGGCTGTGCCCGAAGACCAGGACGTCGGTGTCCGGGTAGGCGGCCGACATCCGTTTCTCCCTGCCCGCGGCGGCCCCGGTCTCGTGCACGACGGTGATGCGCACACCGTCCAGGGTCACGTCGGCTCGCTCCGGCATCAGGGCCCGCAGGTCGTCGCCGTCGTTGTTGCCCCAGCACGCCACGAGTCGCGCCGAGCGTGAGCGCAGCGCCTCGAACGTGGGGACATCGACCCAGTCGCCGGCGTGGATCACCACGTCGGCGCGGTCGACCTCGTCCCACACCCCGGCGGGCAGGTCTCGCGCCCGTTTCGGGACATGAGTGTCGGCGAGCAGCAATAACCTCACCGTGACAGTCTGCGCCGCCGTGTGGCAGACGCGGGCCTTACGCGCCCGCGAGCGCGGCGGCGTCCTCCGCTTCCAACAGCAGACCCATGTACTCACGCATCCGCTGGGCGTCCGGTTCGAGGCCGGTGAAGATCCGGAAGGAGTCGACGGCCTGACCGATGGTCATGCCGATTCCGCTCAGCGTCCGGGCGCCGATTTCACGGGCGCGGCGGAGGAGTTCGGTCTCGGCCGGACGGTAGACGACATCCGCGACCCACAGGTCGGGGCGCAGCAGTGCGGCGTCGAGTGCCATGCCGGGGTGTGCCGCCATGCCGATCGGCGTCGCGTGGATGAGACCCTGGGCCGCACCGACCGCGGCGGGAACGGCGGCGAGGTCGCCTGCCTGGATCTCCCGGTCCGGGAACAGTTCGGCGAGCGAGTCGCGCAGAGCCGTCGAGCGCGTGGCGTCGGCGTCGATGATCGTGAAGTGTCCGACGCCCCGGGTGAGGGCTGCGTAGGCGACGGCCGCTCCGGCCCCGCCCGCCCCGAGTTGCACGACGCGGTTCATCGGCGCGCCTTCGAGGCCCTCGTCCATGTTGCGCGCAAATCCGGACCAGTCGGTGTTGTGGCCGATCAGGCGCCCGCCGTCGATGTGGACCGTGTTGACCGCGCCGAGTTTGCGGGCGTCGTCGGACAGGTCGTCGAGCAGCGGAATGATCGCCTGCTTGCAGGGATGCGTGATGTTGAGCCCGTTGAATCCGAGGAGCTTGGCGGCGTCGAGGAGCCGCGGCAATCCCTCGACACCCATGCCCAGCGTGTCGAGGTCGAGGATCCGGTAGACGTACCCGAGACCCTGCGCGCGACCCTCTGCCTCATGCAGCGGCGGGGTCAGCGATTTCGAGATCCCGGTGCCGATCAGACCGCACAGGTAGGACGGGCGGGCGGTGGGGGCATCGAGGTCACGAGAGGTCATGGGGATCACTTCCGGGAGAGGGCGAGAACTAATTAACTATCTAGTGAGTTATGTCACGGTAGCATACCTCCATACCGCGCGGAAGACAGCACAGGCAGGAGTTCCAGGAATGACACGAAGCGAGACCACGGGCGCCATCCCCGAGAAGCAGGCGGCCAAGCGCACGCGCAATCCCGAGAAGACCCGGGAGAACATCCTGCGGGTGGCGATGACAGAGTTCGCCGACAAGGGCCTGACCGGGGCCCGCATCGACGAGATCGCGGCGAAGACCGCCACCACGAAACGGATGCTCTACTACTACTTCGGCGACAAGGACGGCCTGTACCGGGCGGTCCTGCAGCGCGCCTACGAGGAGATTCGCTACGAGGAGTCCCAACTCGACGTCGACCACCTCGAGCCGGCCGAGGCGATCCGGGCACTCGCCGAGCTGACGTTCGACCATCACGAGGCGCACCCCGATTTCATCCGCCTCGTCGCGATCGAGAACACCAATCGCGGCGTCAACCTCGTCCAGGCCGAGGGCCTCCCCGAGACGCAGGCGCCGGCGATCCGCACGCTCGACCGGATCCTCCAGCGGGGGCAGGACGCGGGCATCTTCCGCACCGACACGACGGCGCTCGACATCCACATGCTCATCAGCTCGTACTGCGTCTTCCGGGTGGCGAATCGGTACACGTTCAAGGCGCTGTTCGACTGGGATCTCACCGGCGCGGAGAACCGCCCCCACCTGCGCGCAATGATCGGCGACGTCGTCCTGGCCTACCTGCAGCAGCCGGGAAAAGTATGAACTAACTATTTCGACCATTATTGACTCGAGGCTGTGACCTGGGTTACCTTGCTTATACGACCTACGAACACCTGCTCGTTCGAGCCGCCAGTGTTCACATTCCTCGCTCCCCAGGAGTATCGATGACCATCGACTACGGCACCGGCGTCTCCGGTCGAAATGGTGACGGCAAAGGCCGCTCCTCCGTCGACCCCAACGCTGATCCCACCAACGCGAAGAAGGCCGCGAAGGCCGCCTTCTTCGGCAGCCTGCTCGAGTACTACGACTTCTACATCTTCGCCTCGGCTGCCGCGCTGGTGTTCCCGCACGTGTTCTTCGAGGGATCGAAGAACCCGCTGCTGCTGTCGCTGGCCACGTTCGGCATCTCCTACGTCGCACGCCCCATCGGTGCCGTGTTCGTCGGACACTTCGGCGACCGGGCCGGGCGCAAGAAGGTGATGATGTTCTGCCTGGTGCTCATGGGCGTCGTCACGTTCCTGATCGGCTGCCTCCCGTCGTCCGAGCAGGCCGGGATGGTCGGCCCGGTGCTGCTGGTGCTCCTGCGCATCTGCCAGGGCGTCTCCGCGGCCGGCGAACAGTCGGGTGCGGGCTCACTCACCCTCGAGCACTCCCCCGCTCACCGTCGCGGCTTCTTCTGCAGCTGGACGCTCACCGGCACCCAGGCCGGCTTCATCGTCGCGAGTCTCGCGTTCATCCCCGTCGCCGCACTGCCCGACGAGACCCTCTACAGCTGGGGCTGGCGCGTCCCGTTCTGGTGCAGCCTGCTCGTCCTCGTCGTCGCCTACATCGTGCGTCGCAAGCTCGAAGAGCCCGAGATCTTCATCGCCAACAAGGAGGCGCTGGACGAGGCGCCCGCCCCGCTGCCCGTCGTCGACCTCTTCCGCACGCACTGGCGCGACGTTCTGCGCGTCGTCTTCTGCGCCTTCATCGCCGTCGTCAGCACCGTGTTCTCCGTGTTCGGCCTCGCATACGCCACCACCCCGGAGATCGGGATGAGCCGCACCACCATGCTGTGGGTCGCGATCGCCGCCAACACGGTGGCCCTCGTCTCGCAGCCGCTGTTCGGCATCCTGTCCGACCGCATCGGCCGCAAGCCTGTGTTCATCGGCGGCGCAATCGGTTCGGCCGCCGGAATCTTCCTGTACTTCGCCGCGATCGGCACCGGCAACGTCACGATGATCTTCCTGGCGGGCATCCTGCTGATGGGTGGCGTCTACGCCGGGACCAACGCCATCTGGCCCGCGTTCTACGCCGAGATGTTCTCCTCACGGGTTCGCTACTCCGGCATGGCGATCGGCACTCAGCTCGGTTTCGCTCTGGCCGGTTTCGCACCGACCATCGCCCAGGCCCTCCGCGGCGGCGACCCCAAGAACTGGGTGCCGGTGGYGATCTTCACCGCCGTCTGCGCACTCATCGCCGCGGCGTCCGCCTCCACCGCCAAGGAGAACTCCCGCACCCCGCTGMTCGACCTCGACAAGGAGGACGTCGCGCTCACGAAGACGAAAGCGAACGCGAAGGTCTGATCCACTCGGAAACGAACGATGCGCCCGGCACGTGTGCCGGGCGCATCGTCGTGTCGGTTCCTAGCGCCGGAGTTCGTGGGTGAGTGCTTCGAGTTCGTCGCCGCCGGCCATCTGCTGGGTGAGTTCTTCGAGGCTGATCTCGTCGAAGGTGCAGTCCAGYTTCTGCCGGCCCCGGTTGAGGAGCACGAAGTGGTCRCCGACCATGTAGGCGTGGTGCGGGTTGTGGGTGATGAACACGACCCCGAAGCCCTGTTCCTTGGCGGCGGAGATGTAGCGCAGCACCATCCCGGACTGYTTGACACCGAGGGCGGCGGTGGGCTCGTCGAGGATCAGGACGCGGGCGCCGAAGAAGATCGCCCGGGCGATCGCCACGCACTGGCGCTGACCGCCGGAGAGCGAGCCGATGGGGGCGTCGACGTCGGGCAGCTCGATGCCCATCTTCGACAACTCGGACATCGTGGTGGCGCGCATACCGTTCGCGTCGAGGGTCTTGAGCGGTCCCTTCCGCAGTTCCTGGCCGAGGAAGAAGTTGCGCCACACCGGCATCAGCGATACCACCGCCAAATCCTGGTACACGGTGGCGATGCCCTTGGACAGGGCCTCCTTCGGGGAGCCGAACGTGAGGGCTTCACCGTCGACGAGCAGCTCACCCTCGCTCTGCTGGTGCAGCCCGGCCATGATCTTGATCAGGGTGGACTTGCCGGCCCCGTTGTCGCCGAGCACACCGGTGACCTCCCCGGCCTTCACGCGCAGGTTGATGTCCTGCAGGGCGATGATGTTGCCGTACTGCTTGCCGACGTGTTTCAGTTCGATCAGCGGGATCTTGTCGCCACCACCGGGTTCGGTATCGACGGGCATCTGTTCGATGGTACTCATRCGGGTCACCTCTTGGCGGCGTAGTTGCGGAAGGCGTTGTTGGCGATGACCGCGAACAGCAGCATCGCGCCGAGGAAGAACTTGAACCAGTCCGGGTTCCAGCCGGCGTAGACGATGCCCTGGTTCGTCATACCGAAGATGAACGCGCCGATCGCGGCGCCGATCGCGGTGCCGTASCCRCCGGTGAGCAGGCAGCCACCGATCACCGCGGCGATGATGTAGAGGAACTCGTTGCCGATGCCCTGCCCGGATTGGACGGTGTTGAACGAGAACAGCAGGTGCATGCCGACGAACCAGGCGGCGAACCCGACGGTCATGAACAACCCGATCTTGACCCTGGTGACCGGGACGCCGATGGCGCGGGCGGAGTCCTGGTTGCCGCCGACGGCGAAGATCCAGTTCCCGATCCGGGTCTTGAACAGCACCCAGGTGGCGATCGCGGTGAACAGCAGCCACCAGAGCACGGTGATSCGSACSGACACCCCGCCGACGACGAACGAGGACGCGAACACCTTCTTCGCCGAGTCGAAMCCGGCCATGTCCGAGACGCTGGGGGTGGCGACCTGCCCGGTGACGAGTTTGGTGACGGCCAGGTTGATGCCGGTGAGCATCAGAAACGAGCTCAGGGTGATCAGGAAGCTGGGGATCTTCGTCTTCATCACCAGGTAGCCGTTGAAGAACCCGACCGCGAGCGAGACCACCAGGGCGAGGGCGGCGCCGGCCCACAGGTTCAGGTGCAGGTTGTAGGYGATCATCGACGCCGCCAGCGAGCTGGTGGTGACCGCGACGCCGGCGGAGAGGTCGAACTCCCCGCCGATCATCAGCAGCGCGACCGCGCAGGCCATGATCCCGATCGTGGAGGAGGCGTAGAGCACCGTGGCCAGCGCCTCGGGGCTGCGGAACGGGGGTGCGACGACCATGAAGAAGACGAAGATCGCGATCGCACCGAACAGGGACCCGATCTCGGGGCGGACCAGCAGCCGTTGCAGGCGTTTTTGTTCCTTCACCCGTTCGTCGTGGACGACCTTGTGACTGGCAAGGTCCAGATCTTGCTGTGTGGACATGA
>NZ_JBFUHV010000033.1:0-76219 GCF_056402215.1 Rhodococcus sp. P4_B6
GGTGTGCACGTGGTGTACGGACTGGTCGGGCTCAAGACCCACTGCAAGACGTGCCTCGTCGTCCGCCGCGAGGGGTCCACCATCCGGCGTTACTGCCACATCGGCACCGGAAACTACAACCCGAAGACGGCCCGGCTGTACGAAGACATCGGTCTGCTCACCGCGGCACCGGAGATCGGCGCCGACCTCACCGACCTGTTCAACTCGCTCACCGGCTACTCGCGGAAAACCCGGTATCGCAACCTCCTCGTCGCGCCGTACGGTGTGCGCCGGGGCATCATCGAGCGGATCGACGGTGAGATTGCGCACAAATTGCGGGGCGAAGACGCCGGAATCCTCCTGAAGGCCAACGCCTTGGTCGACGAACAGGTGATCGACGCGCTCTATCGCGCGTCCAAGGCCGGCGTGCCCGTCGAGATCGTCGTCCGCGGCATCTGCGCCCTCAAGCCCGGAGTTCCCGGACTGAGCGAGAACATCCACGTCCGGTCGATCCTCGGCCGTTTCCTCGAGCATTCGCGAGTCTTCCACTTCCGCGGCGCCGACGAATTCTGGATCGGCAGCGCAGACATGATGCACCGCAACCTCGACCGACGCGTCGAGGTCATGGCGCAGGTGAAGGATCCTCGCCTCACCGCTCAGATCGGCGAGATCGTCGATTCGGCGCTCGATCCCGTCACGCGGTGCTGGGTGCTCGGACCCGACGGCCGGTGGGTTCCGTCCCCCGCGCACGGCGAGGAGGTCCGGGACCACCAGGAGGCCATGATGCGCAAACGAATGGGCACCGGATCCTGATCGCGGCGTACCCGCGGCAGTAGGGAAGGAACTCGGTGAGCAGCACACCCGGCAAACCGGTCAAAGCCAATATCTTCGCGGCGGGAGCAGTGTTGTGGCGAAAGTCTCCCGAGAATCCCGACGAGATCGAGATCGCGGTCATTCACCGGCCCAAGTATGAGGACTGGTCGTTTCCCAAGGGAAAACTCGACCCCGGCGAAACCGCGGTGGTGGCAGCACTGCGCGAGGTGGAAGAAGAGACGGGTATTCGCGGGCGTCTCGGGAGGCATCTCGGCGCGTTGACCTATCCGATTCCCGGGCACCGCCGATTGAAACGAGTCGAATACTGGGCGGCCGAGGCCCGCGCGGGCGAATTCGTCCCCAACAGCGAGGTGGACCTGATGCGGTGGCTTCCCGTATCGGACGTGGCCGATCAGCTGTCCTATCCCATGGATCGCAAGATGCTCCGCCGTTTCACGGCTCAACCGCCCGACACCGCGACCGTCCTCCTGGTCCGGCATGCCAAGGCGGGAAGCCGGAAACGGTACAGGGGCGACGACGCCACACGGCCCCTGGATGCGAACGGCATACTCCAGGCCGACGCCCTCGTAGCCCAGCTCGAGGCGTTCGGGGCCACCGACATCACGTCGGCCGACAGAACGCGGTGCACACAGACGGTCGAGCCGCTGGCCCGCGCGCTGGACACGACCGTCCGGTTGGATCCGCTGCTGTCCGAGGAGAGTTACACCGCCGACCCGGCGGCCACCCGTACCCGGGTCCGCAAGATCGCCGCACTCGGCGGGGTTCAGGTGATCTGCAGCCAGGGTGGCGTCATTCCCGATCTGCTCGACTGGTGGGCGGACATCGACGGCGTCGCACTCCCCCCGGCACGGAACAGAAAGGCGAGCACCTGGGTGCTCTCACTGTCCGGGGGCAAACTCATCGCCGCCGACCACCTCGACAGTCCCCTGCCTCCCACGCGCAAGGACTGAGAGCCGCCGGCCGGATTTCGTCCGGGAACGACAACGACACAGACAGGCGCCAACCCCCAGGGTCGGCGCCTGTCTGTGTTCGGGAAGACCCGTGTGCGCTGTCTTACTTGGCGCGCTTCGCGGGAGCCTTCTTTGCTGCGGTCTTCTTTGCAGCCGTCTTGGCCGGAGCCTTCTTGGCTGCAGTCTTCTTCGCGGCAACCGTCTTGGCCGGAGCGACCTTCTTCGCGACGGTCTTCTTCGCTGCCGCAGTCTTGGCCGGAGCCTTCTTGGCTGCAGTCTTCTTCGCGGCAACCGTCTTGGCCGGAGCGACCTTCTTCGCGACAGTCTTCTTCGCTGCCGCAGTCTTGGCGGGAGCGACCTTCTTCGCGACAGTCTTCTTCGCTGCAACCGTCTTGGCCGGTGCAGCCTTCTTGGCGGCGGTCTTCTTCGCGGCCGTCTTCTTGGCAGCAGCCTTCTTGGCGGCGGCCTTGGTGGCGGCGGCCTTGGTGGCGGGCGCCGCTGCGCCGCGCTTGACTGCCGGACCGGTGGCCGGAAGCTTCTGGCCGCCAGCGATAACCGCCTTGAACTGAGCGCCCGGACGGAACGCCGGCACCGACGTCGGCTTGACCTTGACGGTCTCACCCGTGCGCGGGTTACGTGCGACACGTGCCGCGCGACGCCGCTGCTCGAAGACGCCGAAACCGGTGATGGTCACGCTGTCGCCGCGGTGCACTGCCCGGACGATCGTGTCCACGACATGCTCGACAGCTTCCGTTGCCGTGCGCCTGTCCGTGCCCAGTTTCTCGGTCAGAACATCGATGAGCTCTGCCTTATTCATTGAAATTCCTCCGCGAACTAATGGTCCATCATCGGACCGACTACGAACTACGGTAAACCTGAATACCGCAGGAGTCTATGTGCCACGCCAATTCTCAAACAACGCGGCACCATTCTCAGGAACTTATTATCTGGGAGACAGGGCTCCGATTCCAACTTTCAGTCGGCGGAAGTGGGCTCCGGAAGAGTCACAGGTTTCCAAGAAGGCCTTGCCTTTTCGAACTCGGAAATGGCTTCTACCTGCCGTAATGTCAATCCAATGTCGTCCAGACCTTCGAGCAGACGCCACCGTGTGTAGTCATCAATCGCAAAGGGCACCACGGTGGTTCCGGCGGTCACGGTCTTGTTCTCGAGGTCGACGATCAATTCGAGACCGGGCTGTTCGTCGAGCAACTTCCAGAGCAGTTCGACGTCCGACTGGGACACCTGGGCGGCCAGCAGACCGGCCTTGCCGGCGTTGCCCCGGAAGATGTCCGCGAACCGAGACGCGATGACGACCCGAAATCCGAAGTCGGATAGCGCCCACACGGCGTGTTCCCGGGAGGAGCCCGTGCCGAAGTCCGGTCCCGCGACCAGAACGCTGCCCTTGTCGTACGGGGCGACGTTGAGGACGAAGTTCGGATCGTTCCGCCACGCGGCGAACAGACCGTCCTCGAAACCGGTGCGGGTCACTCGTTTCAGGTAGACCGCCGGGATGATCTGGTCCGTGTCCACGTTGGATCGCCGCAGCGGAACGCCGATACCTTTGTGTGTGCTAAAGGATTCCATCGAAAAATCTCCTAAATTCCTTGGGTCCTAGGCCAGATCTGTCGGCGCGGACAGGGTTCCCCGGACTGCGGTCGCGGCGGCGACCAGCGGCGAAACCAGGTGAGTCCGCCCGCCCTTGCCTTGACGGCCTTCGAAATTGCGGTTGGACGTGGAGGCTGAACGCTCGCCGGGCGCGAGCTGATCCGGGTTCATGCCGAGGCACATGGAGCAGCCCGCCTGCCGCCATTCGGCGCCGGCGGCGGTGAAGATCTCGCCGAGACCCTCCTTTTCGGCCTGGGCGCGGACGCGCATCGAACCCGGCACGATCAGCATCCGGACCCCGTCGGCGACGTGCCTTCCGCGCAACACGTCGGCCACGGCCCGCAGATCCTCGATCCGGCCGTTGGTGCACGAACCCACGAAGACTGTGTCGATCGCCACGTCACGCAACGGAGTTCCGGCTTCGAGACCCATGTAGGTCAACGCCTTCTCCGCGGCGTGACGCTCGCTCTCGTCCACGATCTGCGCAGGATCCGGCACGGTCTCGCCGAGCGGCAGACCCTGCCCCGGGTTTGTGCCCCAGGTCACGAACGGCGTCAGCGAACTCGCGTCGATGTGGACCTCGTTGTCGAAAACCGCACCCTCGTCGGTCTTCAACTGCTCCCAGGCCTCCACCGCGGCGTCCCAGTCGGCGCCCTTCGGCGCATGGGGGCGTCCCTTGATGAATTCGTAGGTGATCTCGTCGGGGGCGATCATGCCCGCCCGCGCGCCCGCCTCGATGGACATGTTGCAGATGGTCATCCGCGCTTCCATCGACATCTTCCGGATCGCTTCGCCGCGGTACTCCAGGACGTAGCCCTGGCCTCCGCCGGTTCCGATCTTCGCGATGACGGCCAGAATGAGATCTTTACTCGTCACGCCTTCGGGCAATTCGCCGTCGACGGTGATCGCCATCGTCCGGAACGGACGCAGCGACAACGTCTGCGTCGCCATGACGTGTTCGACCTCACTGGTGCCGATACCCATCGCGATCGCACCGAAGGCGCCGTGGGTGGACGTGTGACTGTCGCCGCACACCACGGTCATACCGGGCTGGGTGAGACCGAGTTGCGGGCCGACGACGTGGACGATGCCCTGGTCGATGTTTCCCATCGGGTGCAGCCGGACGCCGAATTCCTCACAGTTGCGCCGGAGCGTGTCCACCTGAGTCTTGGAGACGGGGTCCGCGATCGGCTTGTCGATGTCGACGGTGGGGACGTTGTGGTCCTCGGTGGCGATCGTCAGGTCGGGCCTGCGGAGCGGGCGCCCCGCCAGTCGAAGTCCGTCGAATGCCTGCGGACTCGTCACTTCGTGAACGAGATGCAGATCGATGTAGATGAGGTCGGGGTTGTCTCCCTCACCCCGGACCACGACGTGGTCGTCCCACACCTTCTCTGCCAGGGTGCGTGCTTTCTCGGCCATCTTCTCCACCTCTGTGTGTCCTCTCGCACCGCGGGCTTCGGACTGGTCCGCCGTGCGCTTGTCGTCGTTACCCTCTTCCCGGACACGCACTCGACGTGAGACGAAGGTGCGCTATGATCCCAGTATGCGAGAAAGTGGTATCGACCTATGAGACAGCATAGCGGCATCGGGGTCCTTGACAAAGCGGTGGGCGTACTCCACGCCGTGGCCGAGAAGCCCTGCAGCCTCACCGAACTGTGCTCGCGCACCGGACTCCCCCGCGCCACCGCCCACCGGCTGGCCGTCGGACTCGAGGTCCACCGCCTCCTGACGCGTGACTCCGACGGGCTGTGGTGCCCCGGTCCCGGCCTCGCCGAACTGGCTGCAACGGCTAACGATCCGCTCGTCTCGGCGGCGGCTCTCGTCCTTCCGCGTCTGCGCGAGATCACCGGCGAGAGCGTGCAGCTGTACCGCCGGGAAGGCACGCAACGCATCTGTGTGGCGGCGATGGAGCCACCCACCGGCCTCCGAGACACCGTTCTCGTCGGGGCACGCCTCCCGATGAGCGCGGGCTCGGGCGCCAAGGTCCTCCTCGCCTGGGCCGACCCGCAGACCCAGCGCACGGTTCTTCCCGACGCGGCGTTCGGCGAGCGCGTCCTGCTCGAGGTCCGCCGCCGCGGCTGGGCACAGAGCGCCGCCGAGCGTGAACCCGGCGTCGCCAGTGTCGCCGCACCCGTGCGGGACTCCGCGGGCGCTGTCATCGCGGCGATTTCGGTGTCCGGCCCCATCGACAGGATGGGCAGGCGCCCCGGCGCCCGGTGGGCGGCCGACCTCCTCGCCGCCGCGGAGGCGCTGCACAAGAGACTCTGACCTCTCACGACCGACACGCACCGCGACAGGAGAAGCCGATGGGGAAGAACCAACGATCGCAGATCACGATGACGGATTCGGAGATCGCCGAATTCGTGGACCGGAGCCGGATCGCCACCCTGGCAACGGTGGCAGCGGACGGCAGGGCCCATCTCGTCGCCATGTGGTACGCAGTGATCGACGGCGAGATCTGGTTCGAGACGAAGTCCAAATCGCAGAAGGCGGTCAACCTGCGCCGCGACGACCGGGTCACCGTCCTGATCGAGGACGGCCAGACGTATGACACTCTGCGTGGAATTTCGGTCGAGGGCCGGGCGGAGATCGTGGAGGACCCCGATGCGATGTTCGCCGTCGGTGTCAGCGTGTGGGAGCGCTACACCGGGCCCTACACCGACGATCTGCGTCCCGCCATCGATCAGCTGCTGCACAAGCGGGTGGTCGTGCGGATCGTTCCCGAACGCATCAGGAGCTGGGACCACGCCAAGCTCGGCCTTCCCGCGATGCCGGTGGGCGGAACCACCGCGGCGTACCTGGAGACGGCCGACCGTCGCTCCTGACACCGGGCAGGGCGGAAAAACAGGAGAATTCTCGGTGCCCTCGGCGTAGCTTCACAGAGTGAACCGACTACCCGAGGGAGTTCACCGTGACTGACGCCGATAACGAGGACACGAAAAAGAAATTCCGCGAAGCACTCGAGCGGAAGAATCATCAGGCCGGTCTGTCCGCCGATCACAAGGACGCGCATTCCAAGGTGCACGAGGCCCACGGGCCTGCCGATCACAAACGCGAATTCCGCCGCAAGACCGGATAAACGACGGACCGTCCGTTTATATGAAGAAACACCCTCCGATTACTCGGAGGGTGTTTCTCTTTGTAGCCCCGACGGGATTCGAACCCGCGCTACCGCCTTGAGAGGGCGGCGTCCTAGGCCGCTAGACGACGGGGCCAGGAACTTTGTCTTGCTTTGGAAGCTCAGCAAGCATAGCTTCCAGAAGTTCGGAGTCAAAATCGGCCGAACTTCCGCTGGGGTACCAGGACTCGAACCTAGAATGGCGGTACCAGAAACCGCTGTGTTGCCAATTACACCATACCCCAATGGCCGTTCTCGAACCGCTGAGCTTCTGGGCTCTGCGGCCCGCCTCGGGCCGAAGAAGAGATTACCAGCCTACTGCCGGGATTTACCAAATCGTATGGTCAGAGGCTGTTTTTGCACCCTTTTCGGCCCGAGGGCGGCGGTGTCAGCCGGCGATGCCGGCCCGCGCGGAACGCAGCCGGGACAGCGACACGTCGCGACCGAGCAGTTCCATCGATTCGTACAGCGGCGGGCTGATGTGCGAGCCCGTGACGGCCACCCGCACCGGAGCGAACGCCTTACGTGGCTTGAGGCCCAGTTCGTCCACGAGAGCGGTCTTGAGGGCCTCCTCCAGCGACGCTGCGTCCCACGCACCGACTGCGTCCAGCGATGTGAGGGCGGCGTCGAGAACCGGCGCGGAGTCGGCCCCCAGGTTCTTCGCCGCGGCGGCCGGGTCGATCGCGAAGTCGGCCTCCTCGACGAACAGGAACCTCAGCAGATCCCACGCGTCGGACAGGACCACGATGCGCGTCTGGACCAGATCGGCGGCGGTCGCGAAGACGGCCTCGTCCACCGTCTCCCCGAGGTGGCCGTGGAGCGTGAGGAACGCACGCAGGCGCGCGGCGAAATCGGCGGGCTCGAGCAGCCGGATGTGCTCGGCGTTGATCGCGTCGGCCTTTTTCTGATCGAACCGGGCCGGATTGGAATTGACCTTGGAGATATCGAAGGCCGCGACCATCTCGTCCAGCGAGAACACGTCGTGGTCGTCCGAAATACCCCAGCCCAGCAGCGCCAGGTAATTCAGCAATCCCTCGGGGACGAAACCGCGGTCGCGATGGATGAAGAGGTTCGACTCGGGATCGCGCTTGGACAGCTTCTTGTTGCCCTGTCCCATGACGAACGGCAGGTGCCCGAACTTCGGTGTGAAATCGGCCACGCCGATCCGCTGCATCGCCTCGTAGAGGGCAAGCTGCCGCGGCGTCGACGACAGCAGGTCCTCGCCGCGCAGGACGTGTGTGATCTTCATCAACGCGTCGTCGACGGGGTTGACCAACGTGTACAGCGGAATCCCGTTGCCGCGGGTCAGCGCGAAGTCGGGCACGGTGCCGGCCTTGAACGTCGTCTCACCGCGCACGAGGTCGTCCCACGTCAGGTCGTGGTCGGGCATCCGGAGCCGGACCACGGGCTTGCGGCCCTCGTCGAGGAACGCCTGCCGCTGCTCCGGCGTCAGGTCACGATCGAAGTTGTCGTAGCCGAGCTTGGGGTCGCGGCCGGCGGCCTTGTGCCGCTCCTCGACCTCCTCGGGCGTCGAGAACGACTCGTACGCCTCGCCCGCTGCGAGCAGTTTCGCGACGACGTCCAGGTGCAGGTCACGTCGCTGGGACTGGCGGTACGGCTCGTACGGTCCCCCGACCTCCGGGCCCTCGTCCCAGTTCAGTCCGAGCCAGCGCAGCGCGTCCAGGATCGCCTGGTACGACTCCTCACTGTCACGGGCAGCATCGGTGTCCTCGATGCGGAACACGAACGACCCGCCGTTGTGTCGGGCGAACGCCCAGTTGAACAGGGCGGTTCGGACGAGCCCCACGTGCGGGGTTCCGGTGGGCGACGGGCAGAAACGGACGCGAACTTCGCTTGTGGTCATGGCTCACTTGGGTCGACGCTGGGAAAACGGACTCCTACAGGCTAGTCCGCTCCCGATGTCGACACGAGAGCCGTCAGCGCTTGGCGGTCACCGGGTTGGTGAGGGTGCCGATACCGCCGATGGTCACGCTGACGCTCTGGCCGTCGACGATCGGACCGACTCCTTCCGGGGTACCCGTGAGGATGACGTCGCCCGGGAGCAGCGTCATCACGGCCGACACCCATTCGATGATCTTCGGAATGTCGTGCAGCAGAAGCGAAGTGTTGCTCCGCTGCTTCACCACCCCGTCGACCTCGGTGGTGATGTCGACGTCGGACGCGTCGAGCTGGGTCTCGATCCACGGCCCCAGCGGGCAGAACGTGTCATGGCCCTTCGCCCTCGTCCACTGACCGTCGTGGCGCTGATGGTCACGGGCCGACACGTCGTTGGCCGCCGTGTAGCCGAGCACCACGTCGAGGGCCTTGGCCGCGGGCACGTCCTTGCAGGGGCGCCCGATGACGACCGCGAGTTCCCCTTCGTAGTGAACTTCGTTGGAGGACTTCGGCAGGACGATCGCAGCGTCGGGGCCCACGATCGAGGTGTTGGGCTTGAGGAAGATCACAGGATCGGCCGGTGCCTCTCCCCCCATCTCGGCGGCGTGGGCGGCGTAGTTCTTTCCGATGGCGACGACCTTGCTGGCGAGGATCGGGGCCAGCAGTCGCACATCGGCGAGCGGCCAGCTCCGGCCGGTGAAAGTCGGGTTGCCGAACGGATGCTCGGCGATCTCCTTCGCGATCCGGGACTCCCCGTCTCCTTCGATACTGACGAACGCAACACCATCGGGACTTGCCACTCGACCAAGACGCATGGCGCCGAGTCTATCGGCCCGGGTTCACCGCCGTGCCGGGACGCCGGACGACGCGGGGTATAGACTCCGAACCAGCGCCACTATATGAGAATCGAATCCTAGATATTGAGATGACATGACTGCATCGATCGACACCGCGTCCGCCGTCGGAACTGCTCGCAGATGGTGGATGCTCGCCCTCGGGATGTTCGCCCAGGCCGCACAGGCGGTCTTCGTCAACGGCGTCGCCTTCCTCATCCCCGAACTCCAGGCGAACCACGGGCTCAGCCTCGCCCGCACCGGACTCGTCGTCGCCGCACCCACCCTCGGGGTCATGGTGACGCTGATCGCGTGGGGCGCACTGGCCGACCGCTACGGCGAACGCAGGGTGCTGGCCGCAGGCATGGCGACCACCGCGGCTGCGGGCGTGGGCGCGGCCCTCGCCGGATCGCTCACGGCCACCGCGGTCTTCCTGCTGCTCGGCGGCACGGCGGCGGCCTCGGCGAATGCCGCGAGCGGACGCGTCGTCGTCGGATGGTTCCCTCCCGAGCGCCGCGGCCTGGCCATGGGCATCCGGCAGATGTCACTGCCGCTCGGCATCGCCTGCGCTGCGCTGACGCTCCCCTCGGTCGCCCACGACCACGGCATCGGATGGGCGCTCGCGCTGCCCGCCGCCCTGTGCGCCGCCGCCGCGCTGGCCTGCGCACTCTGGGTGGTCGATCCGCCCCGGCCGAGTCGCAGCGACGCGGCGGATCTCGGCATGCTCACGAATCCGTACCGCAGCAGCGGCACACTGTGGCGCATCCACGCCGTCTCCGTGCTGCTCGTCGTGCCGCAGTACACGGTGTGGACGTACGCACTCGTTTGGCTGATCTCCGAAAGGCACTGGGAAGCAACGGCGGCGGGCCTGATCGTGACCCTCGCCCAGATCCTCGGCGCGTTCGGCCGGATGGGCGTCGGTTTCTGGTCCGACGTGGTGGGCAGCCGCATGCGTCCGCTCCGCTGGGTCGCGGCCGGCGGCGGACTGTCGATGGCGGCGCTCGCCGTGACGGACGCGATGGATTCGCCTCTCGCGATCGTGGCGCTGCTCGCGGCGTCCGTCGCGACGGTGGCACCGAACGGGCTCGCCTTCACCGCCGTCGCCGAGATCGCGGGCCCGTTCTGGGGTGGGCGCGCCCTCGGAGTCCAGAACACCGGACAGTTCGTCGCGGCCTCGATCGTTCCCCCGGTGTTCGGCGCACTGATCGGAATCGTCGGATTCCCGGTGACTTTCGCGATAGCCGCGGGATTCCCGGCCGCCTCGATACCACTGATCCCCGTGGCCCGGTCCGAAGACCGGGCCACGGGGATCGAGGGAGACAGGGCCGAAGCCCGGACCTAGAGGGCCGCGGTGATCCGGTCGCCGACCTCCGACGTGACGACCTTCGAGTCACCCCGGGACGCCAGATCGGCCTCGACCGCGGCTTCGATGCGCGCGGCGTCGCCCTCCCGGCCGAGGTGACGCAGCAGCAGTGCCGCGGACAGGATGGCCGCCGTGGGATCCGCGATCCCCTGGCCCGCGATGTCCGGGGCGCTGCCGTGCACCGGTTCGAACATCGACGGGTTCGTCCCCGAGGCGTCGATGTTCCCCGACGCCGCCAGGCCGATACCGCCCGTGACCGCACCCGCGAGGTCCGTGATGATGTCGCCGAACAGGTTGTCCGTGACGATCACGTCGAAGCGCGACGGGTCGGTGACCATGTAGATGGTGGCCGCGTCGATGTGGCAGTACGCCGTCTCCACGTCCGGATACTCGGCCGACACCGTCTCCACCGCACGCGTCCAGATCGCACCGGCGTTGGAGAGGACATTCGTCTTGTGGATCAGGGTGACGTGCTTGCGCCGGGTCTGTGCGAGGGCGAACGCGTACCGCACCACCCGCTCGGCGCCGAACCACGTGTTGATCGACACCTCGGTCGCGATCTCGTGCGGAGTGCCGACACGGATCGCGCCACCGTTACCGGTGTACGGGCCCTCGGTGCCCTCGCGCACCACCACGAAATCGATGTCCGGCTGCGCCGCGAGTGGCGACTTCGATCCCGGATACAGCTGCGACGGACGCAGATTCACGTGATGATCCAACGCGAACCGCATGTTCAGCAGCAGACCACGCTCGAGCACGCCCGGCGTGACCGACGGGTCGCCGATGGCGCCCAGCAGGATCGCGTCGTGCTCGCGGATCGCCGCGAGATCGGCGTCCGGGAGCAACTCCCCCGTGGCGTTGTATCGACGGGCACCGAGGTCGTACTCGGTGGTCTCGAGATCGGGGACGAGTTTCCGCAGCACCTTCAGCGCCTCGGCCGTGACCTCGACACCGATGCCGTCACCCGGAATGACCGCAAGCTTCATGAACGCCTCACTTCACATAGAGCTGTGCGCGTGCCACGACAGGGTCGTGGCACGCGCACAGTGGGGATTAGGCCAGGTTGACGAGCTCGATCTTGGTGGCGCCGACGGCGGTGGAGATCGCGTCCCGCACCTCGCTCGGCACCTCCTGGTCGACGCGGAGAAGGATGGTCGCACCCTCACCCTCGGCGTCCTGGCTGAGCTGCGCGGCCTGGATGTCGATGCCGGCATTGCCGAGCTGCGTGCCGATCTTGCCCAGTGCGCCGGGCTGATCGGTGTAGTTGACCAGCAGGTTGAGACCCTCGGCGCGCAGTTCGAAGTTGCGGCCGTTGATGTTGACGATCTTCTCGACCTGCTGCGGGCCGGTCAGCGTGCCCGAGACGTTGAGGACGCTGCCGTCGCCGAACACGGCGCGCAGGTCCACGACGCTGCGGTGATTGGGGCTTTCGGCCGCCTTGGTGACCTCTGCCGTGACACCGCGCTCCTCCGCGAGGGCGGGGGCGTTGACGAACGTGACCGCGTCCTCGATGACGGCGGAGAACACGCCGCGCAGGGCCGAGAGCGCGAGCACCTCGACGTCCTCGGATGCGAGCTCGCCGCGCACGTCGACGGACAGGCTGACGGGCAGTTCGCCCGACAGTGCGCCGAGAAGCACACCCTGCTTGCGGACGATTTCGAGCCACGGGGCAACTTCCTCGCCCACGGCGCCACCGGACACGTTGACGGCATCCGGGACGAAATCGCCTGCGAGAGCCAGCAGTACGGACTTCGCGACGTCCGTGCCCGCGCGGTCCTGGGCCTCGCTCGTCGACGCGCCGAGGTGCGGCGTCACGACGACCTCGGGCAGGTCGAACAACGGGCTGTCGGTGCACGGCTCGGTCTCGAACACGTCGAGGCCCGCGGCGCGCACGTGACCCGACTTGATGGCCTCGGCCAGCGCGGCCTCGTCGATCAGGCCGCCGCGGGCGGCGTTGACGATGACGACGCCCTTCTTGGTCTTCGCCAGGTTCTCCGTGCCGAGCAGCCCCTTGGTCTCGGGGGTCTTGGGGAGGTGCACGGAGATGAGGTCGGCGCGCTTCAGCAGTTCGTCGAGGGTGACGAGTTCGATGCCGAGCTGCGCGGCGCGCGCGGCCGACACGTAGGGGTCGTACGCGATGACGTGGGTCTCGAACGCGGCGAGGCGCTGCGCGAACAGCTGCCCGATGCGGCCGAGGCCGACGACGCCGACGGTCTTGCCGAAGATCTCGACGCCGTTGAACTTGCTGCGCTTCCACTCGCGGTCGCGCAGGGTGGCGTCCGCGGCGGGGATCTGGCGGGCGGTGGCGAGCATCAGCGCGACGGCGTGCTCGGCGGCCGTGTGAATGTTGGACGTCGGGGCGTTGACGACCATGACACCGCGCTCGGTGGCGGCGGGAACGTCGACGTTGTCGAGGCCGACGCCGGCGCGGGCGACGATCTTGAGCTTGGTACCGGCCGCCAGGACCTCGGCGTCGACGGTGGTGGCGGAACGGACGAGGATCGCGTCGGCCTCGGGCACCGCCGCGAGCAGGGCCGGGCGATCAGGTCCGTCGACCCATCGCACCTCCACACCGTCGCCCAATGCCTCGACGGTGGACGGCGCGAGCTTGTCGGCGATCAGAACTACAGGACGGCCTGGCTGGCTCACGTGCAAACTCCCTGAATAGGTGGGCGTGGGGGTGTTTTAACCACACACAGCTTAGTCCGCCCTCACAGGGAAACCGCATCCTGGTCTGCGATACCACATAGTGGACGCCTGCAACAACGGAAACGGGCACGAAACAACACCGGCCCGATGTCGCTGCGGAGACCTCCGACGAGGCCGACGCGACATCGGGCCGGTGTTGCGGTGGAGCTGTAAAGCGGTGAAACCTAGGCGGTTTCGGTGATCGGCCGGTCGACCCAGCTCATCAGGTCGCGCAGCTTCTTGCCGGTGACCTCGATGGGGTGCTCGGCGTTGGCCTTGCGCAGACCCTCGAGCTCGGTGTTGCCGTTCTCGACGTTGGCGACGAGACGGCGGGTGAACTCACCCGACTGGATGTCGGCGAGGATCGCCTTCATGCGCTCCTTGGTGCCGGCGTCGATGACGCGCGGGCCGGACAGGTAGCCACCGAACTCCGCGGTGTCGGACACCGAGTAGTTCATGCGGGCGATGCCACCCTCGTACATGAGGTCGACGATGAGCTTGAGCTCGTGCAGGACCTCGAAGTACGCCATCTCGGGCGCGTAGCCGGCCTCGACCATGACCTCGAAACCGGTCTTGACCAGTTCCTCGGTGCCACCGCACAGCACGGCCTGCTCGCCGAAGAGGTCCGTCTCGGTCTCTTCCTTGAACGTGGTCTTGATGACGCCGGCGCGGGCGCCACCGATGGCCTTGGCGTAGGACAGCGCGAGAGCCTGGCCCTCACCCTTCGGGTCCTGGTCGATCGCGATGAGCGCGGGGACACCCTTGCCGTCGACGAACTGACGACGCACCAGGTGGCCCGGGCCCTTGGGGGCGACCATGCCGACCGTGACGTTGGCCGGAGCCTCGATCAGCTTGAAGTGGATGTTGAGGCCGTGTCCGAAGAACAGCGCGTCGCCGTCCTTCAGGTTCGGCTCGATGTCCGCCTTGAAGATCGACGCCTGCGCGGTGTCGGGTGCGAGCACCATGATCACGTCGGCCCACTCGGAGACCTCGGCGGGGGTACCGACGGTCAGGCCCTGCTCCTCGGCCTTCGCGCGGGACTTCGAGCCTTCCTTGAGGCCGATACGCACATCGACGCCCGAGTCGCGCAGGCTCAGCGAGTGCGCGTGGCCCTGGCTTCCGTAACCGATCACAGCGACCTTACGGCCCTGGATGATCGACAGATCGGCATCGTCGTCGTAGAACATCTCGACTGCCACAGTTCAACCTCTTTCTTGGATTTGCGTATCTAAAGTACTAGCGAGTGGCCGTGATGGACTTAGGCCCCCGTCCCACGGCCACGACCCCGGACTGCACGATCTCCCGGATGCCGTACGGATCGAGCATCCGCAGCAGCGCATCCAGCTTGGATCGTGTTCCAGTCGCCTCGATCGTGACCGACTCCGGGGAGACGTCGATCACCTTGGCGCGGAACAGATTCACCGTCTCGATCACCTGCGTGCGCACGCTGGCGTCGGCTCGCACCTTGATGAGAACCAGCTCGCGGGCGACGGAGGCCTCACCGTCCTGCTCGACGATCTTGATGACGTTGATGAGCTTGTTGAGCTGCTTGGTCACCTGCTCGAGCGGGAACTCGTCGACGGTCACGACGATGGTCATGCGGGAGATCTCGGGAAGCTCGGTGCCACCGACGGCGAGCGACTCGATGTTGAACCCACGACGGGAGAACAGCGCGGCCACCCTGGCCAGCACGCCCGGCTTGTCCTCGACGAGAACACTGAGGGTGTGGCTGGTGCTCACTGATCTTCCTCCCCGGCCGTTGCGGCCGTGCCCGAACGCTGCTCGCGCTCCATGGCCTCGTGAATGACGGCCGGCTCGGCGGCCGCCTCGTCGTCGTCGAACAGCGGACGGATGCCCCGCGCCGCCATGATCTCGTCGTTGCTCGTGCCCGCCGCGACCATCGGCCACACCTGGGCGTCGGCGCCGACGATGAAGTCGATCACCACCGGCTTGTCGTTGATGGCCTGCGCCTCACGGATCGCCGCCTCGACGTCCTCTTCGCGCTCGACGCGAATGCCATGGCAGCCCAACGCCTCCGCGAGCTTCACGAAGTCGGGGATGCGGACTGCGCCGTGCGTGCCGAGGTTCGTGTTGGAGTAACGCTCGTCGTAGAACAGCGTCTGCCACTGGCGCACCATGCCGAGGTTGCCGTTGTTGATGAGCGCAACCTTGATCGGGATGCCCTCGAGCGCACAGGTGGCGAGTTCCTGATTGGTCATCTGGAAGCAGCCGTCACCGTCGATGGCCCACACCTCGGTGTCGGGCATGCCCATCTTGGCGCCCATCGCGGCGGGCACGGCGTAACCCATCGTGCCGAGACCGCCGGAGTTCAGCCAGGTGCGCGGCTTCTCGTAGTTGACGAACTGCGCGGCCCACATCTGGTGCTGGCCGACACCGGCGCAGTAGATCGCGTCGGGACCGGCGAGCTTGCCGACCGACTGGATCACGTATTCCGGGGACAGCGCGCCGTCGGAGGGACGGTCGTAGCTGAGCGGGTACGTGCGGCGGATCCCGTCGAGGTACGCCCACCACTCGGTGAGGTCCAGTGTGGTTCCGGTGGCCAGGTCCGCCTTGATCGCCTCGATCAGCTCGACGATGACCTCTTTGCAGTCGCCCACGATCGGGACGTCCGCGTACCGGTTCTTGCCGATCTCCGCCGGATCGATGTCGGCGTGGATGACCTTGGCGTCGGGGGCGAACGAATCGAGCTGACCGGTGACGCGATCGTCGAAGCGCGCGCCGAGCGTGATCATCAGGTCGCTGCGCTGCAGTGCCGCCACCGCCGCGACCGTGCCGTGCATACCGGGCATGCCGCAGTTCAGCGTGTGGCTGTCCGGGAACGCGCCGCGCGCCATGAGGGTGGTGACCACCGGAATGCCGGTGAGCTCGGCCAGTTCGAGCAGTTCCGGAGACGCCTCGGCCTTGACCACGCCGCCACCGACGTACAGCACCGGGTGCTTCGCGTCGGCGATCAGGCGAGCGGCCTCGCGGACCTGCTTGCCGTGCGGCTTCGTGACGGGACGGTATCCGGGCAGCCGCATCTCCGGCGGCCACGAGAACGTGGTCTGCGCCTGGAGGACGTCCTTCGGGATGTCGACGAGCACCGCGCCGGGACGACCGCTGGAGGCGAGGTAGAAGGCCTCCGCGATGATCCGGGGGATGTCGACGCCGTCGGTGATGAGGAAGTTGTGCTTCGTGATGGGCATCGTGATGCCGGAGATGTCGGCTTCCTGGAACGCATCCGTGCCGATGAGCCCGCGGCCGACCTGACCGGTGATGGCCACGACCGGAACGGAGTCCATCTGCGCGTCGGCGAGCGGCGTCACCAGGTTCGTCGCACCGGGACCGGACGTCGCCATGCAGACGCCGACCTTGCCGGTCGCCTGGGCGTACCCGGTGGCGGCGTGACCTGCACCCTGCTCGTGACGGACGAGCACGTGCCGGACCTTCTTCGAGTCGAAGAGCGGGTCGTAGACAGGCAGAACGGCACCACCCGGAATGCCGAATACCGTGTCGACCTCGAGCTCCTCGAGGGCTCGGACCACGGACTGGGCGCCGCTGACCCGCTCAGGGGCGAGTTGGCGGCGGCTACCGGTCTGCGTCGCGGCGGCCGCGGTCGTCGGGCTTGCTGCCCCCGACTTGCGCGGCGTGGGTTGAGGCCGTGCGGTTGGTGCGCTCACTGGGAAATCCTCTGATTCTGGCTCCGGGCAACAAAAAACCCCCGTCAGCTGATGCTGTACGAGGGTGGCGCGTCGTTATCTGGCGAGTTGAAGAAATCGACTCAGGCGACGACGCGCCGGCCGATTACGAGCAACTCATTCTGTTTCACGCGCTCGACGGTAGGCGCGCTAATGGTGAACAGTCAACTTGGTGAGTCGGCCGTCCCAGAATATGAGATACGTCGGCTGCGGTGCGAAGATGTAGAGGTGTCAACTCCGCAGCAGCCCGTGCCACCAGAATCATCATCCCACACGACGAACCCGCCCAAGCAGGTCATCCGGATTTCTCCCCTCGCCTATCTGGGATGCGCCTTCCTCCTGTTCGCCGTCTCGTTCCCCGTCTTCGGCTGGCCCGCCGCCTTCGGCTGGCTCGTGATCGCCCCGATCATCGCGGTGGCCTGGGTCGCGCGGGTGCGCACCACGGTCACGCCCGACGGACTCGAGGTGCGCCGGCTGTTCGGCGGACGGTCCCTCTCATGGTCCGAGATCGCCGGATTCCGCTTCCCCAAGCGCGGCTGGGCCCGGGCGACACTGGCCGACGGCGGCGAGGTCACCCTTCCCGTCGTCACGTTCGACCGGCTCCCCGACATCGCCGAGGCAAGCGGCGGCCGCATCACCGACCCCTACGCGGCAGCGGCCGCGGCGGAGGAAGCGGCCCAGTATGCCGACGCCGAATCGAACGGCGAGCAGCCGGCGAAGAACCGGCCGGACACAGACGGGGAATAGTGCGCGAGTAGCGTTTGTCAGTACTTCCGTACGCTGACTAAGGAATACGCTCATGCCCCCGCTGAGGTCCCGAACCACCACCGCAGGACGAAATGCCGCAGGCGCCCGCGCACTGTGGCGCGCCACCGGAATGACCGACTCCGACTTCGGGAAGCCGATCGTCGCGATCGCCAACTCGTACACGCAGTTCGTTCCCGGGCACGTCCACCTCAAGAACGTCGGCGACATCGTCGCCGACGCCGTCCGCGCCGCCGGTGGTGTACCTCGCGAATTCCACACGATCGCCGTCGACGACGGCATCGCGATGGGACACGGCGGCATGCTGTATTCCCTTCCCAGCCGGGAGATCATCGCCGACTCCGTCGAATACATGGTCAACGCGCACACCGCCGACGCACTCGTGTGCATCTCCAACTGCGACAAGATCACCCCCGGAATGCTCAATGCCGCACTGCGTTTGAACGTTCCCACCGTGTTCGTCTCGGGCGGGCCGATGGAGGCGGGCAAGGCGGTCGTGGTGAACGGTGTCGCCCAGGCACCGACCGACCTCATCACGGCGATCTCGGCGAGCGCCAACGACGAGGTCGACGAGGAGGGGCTGTCCGAGGTCGAGCGCAGCGCCTGCCCGACGTGCGGCTCGTGCTCGGGCATGTTCACCGCCAACTCGATGAACTGCCTCACCGAGGCGCTCGGTCTGGCGTTGCCGGGCAACGGTTCGACGCTCGCCACCCACGAAGCCCGGCGCGCACTGTTCACCCGCGCGGGCACCACCGTCGTCGAGTCCGCCCTGCGGTACTACCGGGACGACGACGACTCCGTCCTCCCCCGCAACATCGCGACGCCCGCCGCGTTCCGCAACGCGATGGCGCTGGACGTCGCGATGGGAGGTTCCACCAACACGGTCCTGCACACCCTCGCGGCCGCGCAGGAGGGTGAGGTCTACGACTTCGACCTCGACAAGATCGACGAGATCAGCCGCAAGGTGCCGTGCCTGTCGAAGGTCTCGCCCAACTCGGACTACCACATGGAGGACGTGCACCGGGCGGGCGGAATCCCCGCGATCCTCGGCGAACTCCGCCGGGCGGGACTGCTCGAGAGCGACGTCTCGACCGTGCACACGAAGAGCTTCGACGAGTGGCTCGACACGTGGGACATCCGGTCCGGCAAGGCATCCGACGAGGCCGTCGAACTGTTCCACGCCGCTCCCGGCGGCGTCCGCACCACCGAGCCGTTCTCGACGAACAACCGCTGGTCGTCGCTCGACACGGACGCCGCGAACGGCTGCATCCGCGATTTCGAGCACAAGCACACGGTCGAGGGCGGCCTGGCCGTGCTGCGCGGCAACATCGCCGTCGACGGCGCGGTCATCAAGACGGCGGGCATCGACGAAGACCTGTTCCACTTCCAGGGACCCGCGCGTGTCGTGGAATCCCAGGAGGAGGCGGTGTCGGTGATCCTCGGCAAGAAGATCCAGCCCGGTGAGGTCCTCGTCGTGCGCTACGAGGGTCCCGCGGGCGGCCCGGGCATGCAGGAGATGCTGCACCCCACCGCATTTCTCAAGGGCTCCGGCCTCGGCAAGAAGTGCGCGCTGATCACCGACGGCCGCTTCTCCGGCGGGTCCTCGGGGCTGTCCATCGGCCACATCTCCCCGGAAGCCGCCAGCGGCGGCGCCATCGGCCTCGTGGAGGACGGCGACCAGATCCTCATCGACATCGCGACCCGCACCCTGAAACTCCTCGTCGACGACGCGGTGCTCGCCGAGCGTCGCGCGAAGATGGAGTCGTCCGAGCGTCCGTGGCAGCCGGTGAACCGCGAACGGACCGTCACCACGGCCCTGCGCGCGTACGCCGCACTGGCGACGTCCGCCGACAAGGGCGCGGTCCGCCAGGTTCCCTGACCGCACGCACCGACAGCACCGGGCACTCACGATGCCGGGTGCCGCAGCAGGTTTCCTGCCGCGGCACCCGGCTTCCGTCGTCGGTGCGACCGCGAAATCCGCCTCGGGTGTGACGGCGCTCACGGGTGATCAACTCGCTCAAGCGGCGACACCCGTGAACAGGTTCTACTGATCGATTTGATCAGTTGAGCCCACGCTTCTTGCACACGGCGCTCAGTAGTGGTTCCCTCAGTTGGCCGTTGAGACCTACATCACAATCGGCAGCACTACCGGAACATCTCCGGCCCACGAGGCCATCGGGAACACAACCTAGGAGCGACACATGCCAGGAGTCGGCATATGGCGAACGAAATCCGTTGAGCAATCGATAGCGGACACCGACGAACCCGACACCCGGCTGCGGAGGGAACTCACCGCGAAGGACCTCACCGTCTTCGGTGTCGCCGTCGTGATCGGCGCCGGTATCTTCACGCTCACCGCCCGGACCGCAGGCAACGTTGCCGGGCCGTCCATTTCGCTCGCCTTCGTCCTCGCCGCCATCGCGTGCGGCCTGGCCGCCCTCTGCTACGCCGAGTTCGCCTCCACCGTGCCCGTCGCGGGCAGCGCGTACACGTTCTCCTACGCCACCTTCGGCGAGTTCGTCGCCTGGATCATCGGCTGGGACCTCATCCTCGAATTCGCCCTCGCGGCGGCCGTCGTCTCCAAGGGATGGTCGCTGTACCTGGGCAACGTCCTCGGATTCAGCGGATCCACCACCGCCCACCTCGGGCCCATCGACTTCGACTGGGGCTCGCTGATCATCGTCGGCGGCATCACCCTCGTGCTCGCGATCGGGACCAAGGTGTCCTCACGCGTGTCCGCCGTGATCACGGCCATCAAGATCGCCGTCGTCCTCCTCGTCATCACCGTCGGCGTCTTCTACATCAAGAAGGAGAACTACGCCCCGTACATCCCGCCGGCCGAGGGCAACGAGAGCGCCGCACACGGTATCCACCAGACCCTGTTCTCCTTCCTCTCCGGAGCGGACG
The DNA here is from genome assembly GCF_056402215.1 of Rhodococcus sp. P4_B6. NCBI lineage: Bacteria > Bacillati > Actinomycetota > Actinomycetes > Mycobacteriales > Nocardiaceae > Rhodococcus > Rhodococcus sp. P4_B6. The sequence goes on from NZ_JBFUHV010000033.1 coordinate 20,637, forward strand.
GCAGCAGCTACGGCTGGTACGGCCTCCTCGCCGCCGCGAGCCTCGTGTTCTTCGCCTTCATCGGATTCGACGTCGTCGCCACCACCGCCGAGGAGACCAAGGACCCGCAGAAGGCGCTCCCCCGCGGCATTCTCGGCTCGCTCGCCATCGTCACCGTGCTCTACGTCGCGGTCACCCTCGTGCTCACCGGCATGGTGAAGTACACCGACCTCAAGACCGGCAGCCCGCTCGTCGGCGACAGCAGCGCCACCCTGGCGACCGCCTTCGAGGCACACGGCATCACCTGGGCGCAGACCGCCATCAACTTCGGCGGACTCGCAGGCCTGACCACCGTGGTGATGGTGATGATGCTCGGCCAGACCCGCGTCCTGTTCGCCATGTCCCGCGACGGACTCGTCCCCCGCGGTCTCGCCAAGACCGGCAAGAAGGGCACCCCGGTCCGCATCACCCTGTTCGTCGGCGCCGTGGTGGCACTCCTCGCCGCCTTCTTCCCGATGGGCACACTCGAGGAGATGGTGAACATCGGCACCCTCTTCGCGTTCGTCCTCGTCTGCATCGGCGTCGTCATCCTGCGCCGCACCCGCCCCGACCTGCCGCGCGGATTCCGCGTTCCGCTGGTCCCGCTCGTCCCCATCCTCGCCGTCCTGGCCTGCGGATGGCTCATGCTGAACCTGTCCGTCGAGACCTGGATCCGATTCCTCGTCTGGATGGCCCTCGGCGTCGTCGTCTACCTCGCCTACGGCCGCCGCAAGTCCGTCCTCGGACAGAAGCTCGCCGCACAGGCCCAGGCCACCCCGCCCGAGGAGGAGAACATCCCGGAACTCGTCCAGCGCTGACTCTCGGCCGGCACTGATCCGGCAGAAACGACTGCGCCGCACTCCCGATCGGGGGTGCGGCGCAGTCGTGGTTCAGGGAGACGATCAGATGAGCGGGTTGGCGCCGTTGAGGAAGATCCAGATGCACACACCGGCGGCGACGCCCAGGATCAGTGCCGCGAACGACCCGATGAACGGCCGCGTGGCCCAGCCGCGGCGGCCGTCGAGTGAGATCCGGCCCGGCCCGGTGAGAATGATCACCCCCGCGCACACACCCAGGAGTGTCTCGTACTCGGTGCCGGAGGGCGCGAAGTACTCCAGTCCCGGTTCCGCGATCTGCCGGAACGCCCACGCGTTGATCATCACGGCCAGCACCGAGGCGGCGGCAAGCGGCGTGACGAGGCCGAGGATCAGCAGCGCACCGCCCGCGACCTCACCGATGGCACCGAGCATCGCGAGCAGTTTCGCCTGCTGGAAGCCCGCGTTCACGAGCACCTCCTCGAAACCGTCGAGGCCCGGACCGTTCCACAGTCCGGTCAGCTTCTGCAGACCGTGCACCAGCGCCGTGCCGCCGACCGCGAGTCGCAGTGCCAGCAGGCCGAGGTCCAGGGTGCCGCGGCCGATCTTCACGTCCCCCTCGCCGAGCCGGTCGGTCGACGGATCACCCGCCGTGGATCCGAGGGACGCACCGGAGGTCGCGCCGATCACCTGCGTCGGCTGGTCCGGCATGTCGGACGCCGACTGCCGGTACGCGGGGATCTGTTCGGTGGGCAGACCGGCGCCGCGCGCATCGCCGTGATCGAGTTCGTCGTCGGTGTGCGGGAGACCCTGTCCCGCGGAACCGGATGTCGGCGTGGCCGACGGAAACCTCTCGGTGGGAAGGTCGTAAGGGCTCGAGACCCTGCCGTAGCCGGGTGAGGCGCCTTGCTGCGCGGCACCGTCGTCCGACGACTCGCTGGGGTCTTTCCGCATGTCAGTCACACCGTCAAGCCTAGGTCGATCCGCCGGACATCGCTGGTAGGCGGAACCGGCGTGGCGGCGACCTCGCACTCTTCCGTAACGTCTCCATCATGATGGTGGGTGGGCGGCGCCGCACGGTGTCCCGCAAGATGGCGATGTCCGCACTCTGCGTGACGGCGGTCCTCGCCGCCGGGTGCGCGAAATTCGACGACTCCGCGTCCTCCCCCTTCACACCCGAGCCGACGGGTGCGTCGGGCGCGGAAGTGGAACCCGAGAACCCGCCGACGTCCACCACGACCACACCACCGCCGAGCGGCCCGCTGGGACCGTGCCAGGATCCGGATCCCAGTGTCATCGCGACCTGCCTCGACACCACCGGCGGACTCGTCGTCCTCCCCGACGGGGCGACCGCTCTGGTCGCGGAGCGCCGGACCGGCCGCATCCTGCAGGTCGCCCAGGGGCAGACCCCCAAGGAGATCGCGCACGTCGACGTCGACGGCAGCACGGACGGCGGCCTCCTCGACATCGCGTTGTCCCCGAGTTTCGTCGAGGACAACCTCATCTACGCCTACGTCACCACCCCGACCGACAACCGGGTGGTACGGATCGCACCGGGCGACTCCGCCAAGGAGGTTCTCGGCGGGATCCCGCGCGGCGACACGGGCAATGCGGGGTCGCTCGAATTCTCGGGCGACGAACTGATGGTCCTGACCGGGAACGCGAACAACGTGGCGGCGGCCGCCGATCCGGCGTCCCTGGCCGGGAAACTGCTGAAGGTCACCGCGCTGTCGCCCGCACCGACGCCGGCACAGCCCCGGCCGCAGGTGGTGCTGTCGGGCATCGGGACCGCGGGCGGGGTCTGCGTCGACCCGGGTGTGGCCGTGTGGGTCACCGACCGCACCCCGCTGGAGGATCGGCTGGTGCGGGTCAGCGCGGACGGAGCGGTGTCGTCTCCGGTGTGGACGTGGCCGGAGCGGCCGGGCGTCGGCGGCTGCGTCGCCGCCGGTGACGTCGTGGCGGTGTCACTGAGCACCGCGAAGGCCATGTCGGCGCTCGCCGCCGACCCCGGCACGGGCGCCGTCACTACCGCACCGGGTGTCATCGTCCAGGACCGGTACGGCCAACTCGGCGGCGCTGCACTCGGTCCCGACGGGCTCATCTGGGTGAGCACCGTCAACAAGACCGCCGGTCAGCCCGGACCCAACGACGACCGCGTCATCAAGATGCCCCTGCCCTCCGGTGGCGGCGGATTCGACTGACGGGCCCTCCCCTGCGTCGCGTCCCCCTCGCAACGAACGGGACGCTCGTTCGGTTGATCCGAACGAGCGTCCCGTTGGTGCAGAGAGGGGGTCAGCCGCCGCAGGCCTCGATGACCAGCTCCTTGACGCGGGCCGGATCGGCCTGACCGCGCGTGGCCTTCATCACGTCGCCGACGATCTTGCCCGCGGCCGCGACCTTGCCGCCGCGAATCTTCTCGGCGATGTCGGGGTTCGCGGCGAGCGCCTCGTCGACGGCCGCCTTCAGCTTCGTGTCGTCGCGTTCGACGACGAGCTCGGGATGATCCGCGACGACCTGATCGGGGTCGCCCTCACCGGCGAGAACGTGGTCGACCACCTGGCGGGCCACCTTGTTGTTCAGCTTCCCGCTGTCGATCAGCGCGACCACCTGCGCGACCTGGGCCGGCGTGATCGGCAATTCACCGAGTTCCACCCCGCGGGTGTTCGCCTGCTGCGCCAGGTACGACACCCACCAGGACCGTGCGGCCTCCGGCGAGGCGCCGGCCTCGACGGTCGCGATGACGAGGTCGAGGGCGTTCGCGTTGACCAGGTCACGCATGACCTCGTCGGAGACACCCCAGTCGGCCTGGATCCGGGCGCGGCGGACCCACGGCAGCTCGGGCAGGGTGCCCCGCAGTTCCTCGACCCACTCGGCGCTGGGCGCGACCGGCTCGAGGTCGGGCTCCGGGAAGTAGCGGTAGTCCTCGGCGGTCTCCTTGCGGCGGCCCGGCGACGTGGTGCCGTCCGCTTCCTGGAAGTGCCGGGTCTCCTGGATCACCTCGCCGCCGGCCTCGAGCACCGCTGCCTGGCGGCGCATCTCGTACCGGACCGCAACCTCGACGCTCTTGAGGGAGTTGACGTTCTTCGTCTCGGTGCGGGTACCGAGTTCGGTCGCCCCGATCGGCATCAGCGACGCGTTGGCGTCGCACCGCATCGAACCCTGGTCCATGCGGACGTCCGACACGTTCAGCGACTTCAGCAGGTCGCGCAGCGCGGTGACGTACGCGCGGGCCACCTCGGGGGCGCGGGCACCGGCGCCGCTGATCGTCTTGGTGACGATCTCGACCAGCGGGACCCCGGCGCGGTTGTAGTCGAGCAGCGAGTGGCTGGCACCGTGGATGCGACCGGTCGCGCCGCCGACGTGCAGCGACTTTCCGGTGTCCTCCTCCATGTGCGCGCGTTCGATCTCGACGCGCCACGTGGTGCCGTCGTCGAGGACGACGTCGAGGTAGCCGTCGGTGGCGATCGGCTCGTCGTACTGCGAGATCTGGTAGTTCTTCGGCTGGTCCGGGTAGAAGTAGTTCTTCCGCGCGAACCGGCCCCACGGCGTGATGGAACAGTTCAGTGCGAGTCCGATCCGGATCGCGGACTCGACCGCCGCCTCGTTCACGACGGGCAACGAGCCGGGCAGACCGAGGCACACCGGGCAGACCTGCGTGTTCGGCTCGGCGCCGAACTCGGTGGGGCACGGGCAGAACATCTTCGTGTCGGTGCCGAGCTCTACGTGCACCTCCATGCCGAGAACAGGCTCGTACTTGGCGAGCACGTCGTCGTAGTCGAGGAGGTCCGGAGTGTCGACAGCAGTCATGCCACAGAGTTTATGCGTCCTGCGGTTCGCCGGAAAACGCGGTCAGCCGAAAAATGCGGCCGCCTCGTCGTACCGCTCCCTCGGCACCGTCTTGAGACGCCGGGTCGCCTCCTGGAGGGGCACGAGGTCGATCGACGTGCCGTGCAGCGCCACCATGTTGCCGAAGTCGCCGCGGTGGACGGCGTCGGTGGCGTGCACCCCGAAGCGGGTGGCGAGCACCCGGTCGTACGGCGTCGGGGTTCCGCCCCGCTGCACGTGCCCGAGCACCGTTGTCCGCACCTCCTTGCCGATGCGGCGGACGATCTCGTCGCCGAGCTGCTGTGCGACGCCGGTGAACCGTTTGTGACCGAACTCGTCGATACCGCCTTCGCGCAGACTCATCGACTCCGGGGTGGGAGTGGCGCCCTCGGCGACGACGCAGATGAAATGCGAATCGCCGCGCTGGAATCGCTTCTTCACGAGGGAACAGACTTCGCCGACGTCGAACGGGACCTCGGGAACGAGGGTGAGATGCGCACCGGTCGCGAGCCCGGAGTGCAACGCGATCCAGCCCGCATGCCGTCCCATCACCTCGACGAGCATCACCCGCTGGTGGGATTCGGCGGTGGTGTGCAGGCGGTCGATCGCATCGGTCGCGATGGACAGCGCGGTGTCGAAACCGAACGTGACGTCGGTGCAGTCGATGTCGTTGTCGATCGTCTTCGGAACCCCGATCACGGGCACCCCACTCTCGGCGAGCCAGCTCGCGGCCGTGAGCGTGCCCTCCCCGCCGATCGGGATCAGCGCGTCGATCCCGTTGTCGTCGAGAGTCTGCCGGATCTGGTCGAGGCCGGCCTTCAACTTGTCGGGGTTGACCCGCGCGGTGCCGAGGATGGTGCCGCCGCGGGTGAGGATGCGATCGATCCGGTCGTCGTTGGACAGCACGACCTTGCGATCCTCGAGCAGTCCGCGCCAGCCGTCACGGAATCCCACCACCGAGCTGCCGTATCGGCCGGCGGCGGTCCGAACCACCGCCCTGATCACCGCATTCAGTCCGGGGCAGTCGCCGCCTCCGGTGAGCATTCCGATCCGCATCCAAGCACCCCTCGTCGTCTCGTGTGGTGATGGTGGTTCTCATACACATCTTGCCGCTCGAACCGTGTTCGAGCACCTCGGATCGGTGTGTTCACTCAGCCGGGTGTGACGAGACCGCTCTCGTACGCCAGGACCACTGCCTGTGCGCGGTCGCGCAGATCCAGTTTGGACAGCACCTTTCCGACGTGTGTCTTGACGGTCTGCTCGGCGACGAACAGGCGCTCCGCGATCTCGGTGTTGGACATACCCCGGGCGATGAGTTCGAGCACCTCGCGCTCGCGGGGCGTCAGCGCCGACAGCGCGGCCGGTTTACGGCGCGCCGTGCTGCGGCGGCTGGTCACGTCGGCGATGAGACGCCGGGTGACGGTCGGCGCGAGCAGGGCCTCGCCGTCCGCGACCACCCGCACCGCGCGGATGAGTTCCTCCGCGGGCGCGTCCTTGAGCATGAAGCCGCTGGCCCCGATGCTCAGAGCCTCGTACACGTAGTCGTCCACGTCGAACGTCGTGAGCATGAGCACCCGCACCGGCGGATCGAACCCCGCCGACAGGATGACGCGGGCGGCGTCGAGTCCGTTCATCTCCGGCATGCGGACGTCCATCAGGACCACGTCGGGTCGCAGGCGCTTCACCTCGCTCACCGCCACCGCACCGTCCGGGGCGTCACCGATGACGCTGATGTCGGGCTGGGACGCGAGCAGGGCTCCGAAACCCTGCCGGACCATAGCCTGGTCGTCGGCGATGAATACGGTGATGGCCACGCCGCCAGCCTAGGCGGAGGCGACCGGGAACTCGGCGTGGACCTCGAATCCGCCGTTGTCGTGCAGGTGCGTGGTGAGTACGCCGCCGACCGCCTGCGCACGCTCGCGCATCCCGATGATGCCGTTGCCGCCTGTCGACTCGTGCCTGGTCAGGGCCGAGACGAGGCTCCGTCGCGGCGGGCCGTTGACGATCGACACTGACGCGATCGGCGTCTCGTACGCGATCGTCACCTCGACCGCCGCGCCCGCTGCGTGCCGGGCCGTGTTGGCGAGGGATTCCTGCAGGATGCGGTACATCACCAGCCCGACCGACTCCGACACGTGCCGCGGGTCGCCGTCGGTGTGCCAGGAGACGGGAATGCCGGCCCTGCGGCTGCCCTCGAGCAGCTCGCTGATCTGCTGGACCCCGGGCTGCGGCGCATGCTCGGCGACCTGGCCGTCGCTGCGCAGCACACCGAGGAGTCCGCGCACCTCGTTCAGCGCGGCGCGGCCTGCGGCTCCGATCGATTCGAACTCGGCCCGCGTCTCGTCCGACATGCCCGCGATGCGGTACGGCGCACTCTGTGCCTGCACCACGACCATCGACATGTGGTGCGCGACGACGTCGTGCAGGTCCCGGGCGATGCGGGCCTTCTCCTCGAGGATCGTCCGGCGCGTGCGTTCGAGTTCGCTCAGCTCCTCCTGCTGCGCGAGTTGCCGCCGGGACAGCACCAGCCACCGGATCAGCAGACCGAACACGACGATGGCGGTCAGTCCCACGGCCCACCCGCGACCGTTGGTGCCCGGGGTGTCGGCGAGGAACAGCAGGACGGTGGCGATCCATGCCACACCCACGACCGGGATCGCGGCCCGCATGCTGACCGCGGCCAGCAGGGCGAGCATCACGAGGATGTGGACCACCTGCCAGGGGTAGTCGTAGCCGTCCTGCAGGGCGAAGACGCGCGGAATCACCAGCGCCGAGATCGCGGAGACGGCCCAGGCCAGCGCCGGGTTCGACCGGATGAGCAGGAACGGGAACGTCGCGAGCGCCGCCACGAACGGTTGAATCGGGGGACTGACCTGGTGGGTCAGCTGCAGGGTCGGCCACGCCACGGCGAACAGGATCGCCGTGACCACGACGATTGCCACGTTCAGCCACTGACCTTCGGCGGCTCTCCGGATGCGCGTCTTCGTCTTCACACCCTCGACACTAGAAACACAGGTCACGGCCTGTCCTCATACCCCGGACTCACGTCGACGTAGTACCGGAGTATGAGATCGGAGTCCCCTCCCCCCCACGAGGCCAGTGACCGAACCGGACCCGGGAGTGATGTGGCTGCGCAACACGAATTCATAACGTCGTCGTCATGCGAACGACGGGGACACGGAGAACGACTTGGGCCGCGGTGGCGTGCGCCGCCACCGCACTGCTGACCACCACAGGATTCGCCGGCACCGGCGCGGCGAGCACGCCCCGCCACGAGAACGTCGCCGCCTCCGCCGCGGTGCACACGCTCACCGCACCGGAAGCGCTCACCGAGGACTCCATTCCCGAGGACTTCGCATCGGTGATGGGGTACACACCGGTGCGGATCGACGGCATGCTCGCCAACCCCGGCGGAGACTGCTCCTCCCCGGTGCCGCTGCCGCTCGAGTTCGACACCGCATGCAAGGCCCACGACCTCGGCTACGACCTCCTGCGGTACGCATCGCGGTCCGGCGAGGATCTCGGACCCTGGGCGCGGCAGTCCCTCGACGCGCAGCTGGATCAGCGGATGCACACCGCGTGCGACAGCCGTCTCGACGAGCAGGCACGGGCGCAGTGCTTCGTGATGGCGAACGTCGCGGCCACCTTCGTCACCGGAAACAGCTGGCGTCAAGGCTATTCGACGCCGATCACCGAATCCGGGCTCCCGTACGCGCTGGCCGGCACCGCCGGCGCCGCACTGCTCGCAGGCGCGGCCTGGTCGATCCGCCGCCGCCCGCGTCCGGTCGGGGCGATCGCATGACCACCGCGGCTCTGTCCGGTCCAGGACGGAGCCCGGCGCACTCTCGCTCGCGTACCGAGCCGAATGCCCTGCGCCGCACACTGACCACGACGATTCCGATCTCGGCGCTCCCCCGCACCTCCTCCACGATCGCCGTCACCACCGCGACACTCGCGTCGCTCGCCCCCTCCCTGCTCCCCCGGAGCGCCCTGACGCAGGCGCTGTTCACCGGGTTCCTCGCCGCGGTCGGCTTCGGGATCGTCGTCCTCGTCCGCCTGCTGCGGCGATTCGTCACGCGTACGCACCCGCATCACCCTCCGCGGGACTCGGTGCGTCTGCTGGTCCTGATCGGCGCCATGATCGTGGTGACGTGGGCGATCGTCCTCGCCGACCACTGGCAGGATTCGCTGCGCGCCGCCATGGGCATGCCGGGCATCGGGCCGGACCACTGGATGCAGGCGATCATCGGGGCGGCGCTGACGTTCCTGCTGTTCGCCGGTATCGGCAGCGTCGTCGCCGCGGTCGCCCGCCGTCTCGGCTGGATCGGCAGCGCCACCACCGCCGTCGTACTCGCGACCGGGCTGCAGCTGGTCGCCGGACCCGCGTTGTGGGGGATGATGTCCCGTTCCTACAGCGACTCCAACGCGCTCGTCGACGTGTCCCTGCACCGGCCGGTGTCCGCCGAATCGTCCGGCAGTCCGGAGTCCGCGATCAGCTGGGAGTCGCTCGGGCGCCAGGGACGGCGGTTCGTGGCTGCGGGCGAGCAGTCGGCCGCCATCCGCACCTACGTGGGAATGGATTCGGCTCCCGACGTCGAATCACGTGCGGCACTGGCGGTCTCGGAGCTGGAGCGGGCGGGCGGGTTCACCCGGTCCGCCATCGTCGTCACGGTACCCACCGGCTCGGGATGGATCGACGAGAACGCGGCCGAAGGATTCGAGGAGCGCTTCGCCGACGACGTCGCGATCGTCGGCATGCAGTACTCGTATCTGCCGAGCTGGATCACGTTCGTGTTCGGACGTTCCGCTGCAGACGACTCGGCGGCAGCATTGTTCGATGCCGTCGCCGAGCGGATCGCCGACCTACCCGACGTCCTTCGCCCGGCGCTCTACGTCTACGGCCAGAGTCTCGGATCCGTCGGCGGCAGTGCGATTTTCACCGGCGCCGATCAACTCCGGGAACGCGCCTGCGGCGCATTGTGGTCGGGCCCGCCCGCCGGCTCCGTGCTGACGGACGGCGCGACGGTGCTGGCGAACACGTCCGACCCGGTGGTGTGGTGGTCGCCCGACCTGATCCTGCGCCGGCCCGACCTCTCGCTCGCGGTACGCGATGCGCCGGTCCCCCGATGGATTCCGGGCATCACGTTCCTGCAGACGAGTGTCGACCTGGTGTCCGCGCTGAACTTCGCGTCCGGGCACGGACACCGCTACGGCAACGAGCAGGGCACCGCCCTGCCCGACTGCTCCTAGCTCGGCGAGCCGATCGGACCGCGCGCGGCCTCGTAGGCGGCCCCGACCCGGTACAGCCGCTCGTCGGCGAGCGCGGGGGCCATGATCTGCAGTCCCACCGGCAGACCGTCGTCCGCGGACAGCCCCGACGGAACCGACATCGCGCAGTGCCCGGCCAGGTTGGTGGGCAGCGTGCACAGGTCCGACAGGTACATCGCGAGCGGGTCGCCGACCTTCTCGCCCAGCTTCCACGGCGTGAACGGACTGGTGGGCGACACCAGGACGTCCACCTTCTCGTAGGCCTTGTCGAAGTCCCGGGCGATGAGCGTCCGCACCTTGAGCGCCTGACCGTAGTAGGCGTCGTAGTAGCCGGACGACAGCGCGTAGGTGCCGATCATGATGCGACGCTTGACCTCCGGGCCGAAGCCGGCGGCACGCGTCGCGGCCATCACCTGGTCGGCGCTCATGTCGCCCTGGTCGATGCGCAGCCCGTACCGCATGGCGTCGAAGCGAGCGAGGTTCGACGACACCTCGCTCGGCAGGATGAGGTAGTACGACGCGAGCGCGTACTCGAAGTTGGGGCACGACACCTCGACGACCTCGGCACCGAGTTCGGTGAGTTGCGCGACGGCGGCATCGAACGAGGAGATGACCCCGGGCTGGTAGCTGTCGGAGTGCAGTTCCTTGACCACACCGACCTTCACGCCCTTCAGGTTGCCGCCTGCGCCCTCGCGCGCAGCCGCCACCACGGGACGCACGGGCGCGTCGATCGACGTGGAGTCGCGCGGGTCGTGCCCGGCGATGACCTCGTGCAGCAGTGCGGTGTCGAGCACCGTGCGACCGCACGGACCACCCTGGTCGAGCGAGGACGCGCAGGCGACGAGACCGAACCTGGACACCGTGCCGTACGTCGGCTTGGTACCGACCGTCGCCGTGACGGCGGCGGGCTGGCGGATCGAGCCACCGGTGTCGGTGCCGATCGCGAGCGGGGCCTGCCGGGACGCGAGGGCCGCGGCGCTGCCGCCGCCGGAGCCGCCCGGGATGCGGGTCGTGTCCCACGGGTTGCGGGTGGGGCCGTACGCGGAGTTCTCGGTGGACGAGCCCATCGCGAACTCGTCGAGGTTGGTCTTTCCCAGGATCGGGATGCCTGCGTCGCGCAGCTTCTTCGTCAGCGTCGCGTCGTACGGCGCGATCCAGCCTTCGAGGATCTTCGACGCACACGTGGTGGGCATGTCGGTGGTGGTGAAGATGTCCTTGAGCGCCAACGGAACTCCCGCCAACGGGGAGGCGGGAGCATCACCTGCGGCGAGGCTGCTGTCCACCTCCTTCGCCGACACGAGGGCCTGCTCGCCCGCCACGTGCAGGAAGGCGTTCAGCTCTCCGTCGACCGCGGCGATGCGGTCCAGATGCGCCTGGGTGACCTCGACGGAGGACACCTCACGGCTGTGGATCTTCGACGCGAGGTCTGCGGCGTCGAGAGTGGTCAGTTCGGCGCTCATTCGCCCTCTCCAAGAATCTGCGGGACGGCGAAACGATCCTGCTCGACGGACGGCGCGCCGGACAGCGCCTGCTCGGGCGTCAGGCCGGGAACGATCACGTCGGGACGGGTCACGTTGGTGACGGCGTTCGGGTTCGCCATCGGCGGAACATCCTCGGCGGGCACCTCGGTGACCACCTTCACGTGGCTGAGAATCGAGTCCAGCTGACCGGCGAACTCGTCGAGCTCGGCATCGGTCAGGGCGAGTCGAGACAGCCGCGCGAGGTGCGCGACCTCGTCACGGGAGATGGCAGGCACCGCGGGGCCCCTTTCGGTTCGGACGTACACATTCGGACGTACACAAGTGGGTCCCAGCCTAGAGCAGTGCCCGGATCAGCCGTGCAGCCAGCGCCGCAACCTGGCCGTCAGGAACGGCAGAACCACGAATACCATCACCGGAGTCGTGAGCACCGTCGCCACCACGGTGCGGGTCACCACGTCCAGGGGCGCCAGCCGGGGAGTGACGAACACCGCGACGAGCAGCGAGATCGGGAAGAAGCCGAGCCAGATGGTGACCGCCTGCTTCCACCGCGGCGGTGGGACGCTGACCCGCACGGCGTGGGTGAGCGTCGACTGCGGTTCGAACCAGCCCTCCACCCCGGTCAGCCGGTGCGTCACCGTGTCCTGCGCCAGACCCGTCCCCCGCCCCACCCACACCTTCCGCGCGGGCGAGGTGGTCCACGCGGCGAGCGTGTGCTCGTCCGCGAACCGGTACACCACGTGGTACTGCTCGGGGTCGGACGCCGCGCGCAGCCAGCCCCCGCCGAGGAACCCCGGGAACGTGCCCGCCATCGCCATCCCGGCGTCCGTCCAGCGCAGGAATTCCTGCTCCCGGCCCGCCGCCACCCGCCTCGAGACGGACGTCGTCACTCCCGTTGCCGTGGTGTTCATGCACCCATGTTTGGGCCGTCGTGTTTCGCGCACGAGGCGAATCCGTATCGGCGATGTCACGAATCGAACGCGACCTGCGAATCCCCGTCCCGCCCCGGGCGAAGCCGCAGGGGGGACCGCATACTCGGGAACGAAAGTGCAAGGATGGTGAGCGACGGGGGTCGCAGGTACTCCCGCGTCTATCTCGTGGTGAAAGGGACGCACGTGTCGTATCTGCTTCGCGTCCAGCTCCCCGACCGTCCCGGTAGCCTCGGCTCTCTCGCCGTCGCCCTGGGCTCGGTGGGTGCTGACATTCTGTCGCTCGACGTGGTGGAACGGGGTGCCGGATTCGCCATCGACGACCTCGTCGTCGATGTCGAGCCGGGATCGCTCCCCGACACCCTCATCACGGCCGCCGAGAACCTGCCCGGCGTCACCGTCGACTCCATCCGGCCGTACGCCGGAATACTCGACACCCACCGCGAGCTCGAGCTCATCGACCAGGTCGCCACCGCCGCGGACGATCGACTGCAGGTCCTCGTCGACGGCGCCCCGCGGGTGCTCCGGGTCGGCTGGTCCGTGGTCGCAGACCTCGGCCCGCACGGCGCATACCGGGTGGTCGGCAGCTCGGGAGCGCCCGAGACGCACGCCACCGAGATCCCGTGGATGCCGCTGGAGAAGCCCACCGCGCTCGACGGCGAGGGCGACTGGGTGCCGCAGGTGTGGCGCGACATGAATACCACGCTCGCCGCGGCTCCCCTCGGGACCACCGGCCGGGTGCTGATGCTCGGCCGCCCCGGCGGCCCGGAGTTCCGTCCGTCCGAGATCGCCCGGCTGGGCTACCTCGCCGGCATCATCGCGACCGTGCTGAGCTGACCTCCGCCCCGGGCCGGAAGGTCCGGGGCCGTGGTCGCCTCAGACGAGTTCGCGGACCAGGACGGTGAGCTCGACACCGGGGACGGGCGCCCAATTGCGGTCGGGCACAGGCACGAACCCGTTGCGGTCGTAGATGCGGCGGGCGTCTTCCATGTCGGACTGGGTCGACATCACGACCGCGCGGTCGCCGCGGTCGTAGGCCGTGTCGAGCACGTGCCGCACGAGCGCCGACCCGACGCCGGAACCGCGGGCGTCGGGTGACACGGCGAGCATCCGGAATTCGAGTTCCCCCGGCTGCGCGACGTCGGCGTACGGGGACGCCGGTTCCGCGATCGTGACGGAACCCACGACCCGGCCCTCCAACACCGCCACCCGGACCTCCGCCTTGTCCGCTCGTTCAGCGGTGTCGCGCAACCGGTTCGTGTACGGATCGTGTGCCTCGACGTGTCCGCCGCCCACGTAGGCGATCACCGTGAGGTCGCTGACGGCCTCGTACTCGTCCGGTGTCGCATTCCGAATCTCGATCATGTCCAGAACTATGACAGGACAGCTCACGCCGCCCAAAACTCGAGTGTGAGGTTCCCGTCACACTCCGGAATCCGCGACCGCGTCCGGTCCCCCCTCCAGCAGTCGGCGGAACCCGTCCTCGTCGAGGACCGGCACACCGAGTTCGACGGCCTTGTCGTGCTTCGACCCCGGGGATTCGCCGGCCACCACGAACGCCGTCTTCTTCGACACCGAACCCGCGGCCTTGCCGCCCCGGACGAGGATCGCCTCCTTCGCCTGGTCGCGGGAGAACGTCTCGAGCGAACCCGTGACGACGATCGACAGGCCCTCGAGGTTGCGCGGAATCGATTCGTCGCGTTCGTCTTCCATGCGCACACCGGCCGCCGACCACTTGTCGACGATCTGCCGGTGCCAGTCGACGCCGAACCATTCGACGACGGCCGCGGCGATGGTGCCGCCGACCCCGTCGACCGCCGCGAGTTCCTCGACGGAGCTCTCCCGGATCCGGTCGAGCGACCCGAACTCGCCCGCGAGCGCCCGCGCCGCCGTCGGACCGACGTGGCGGATCGACAGGGCGACCAGCACCCGCCACAGCGGCTTGTCCTTGGCGGTATCGAGATTGTCGAGCAGCCTGCGGCCGTTTGCCGACAACCCGCCGGCCTTGGTCCGGAAGAGCGTCGTCTTCAGCAGATCGTCCTCGGTGAGCGAGAACAGGTCGCCTTCGTCGCCGATCGCCTTCGCTTCGAGCAGGCTCGTCGCGGCCTCGTAGCCGAGCACCTCGATGTCGAACGCACCGCGGCCCGCGACGTGGAACACACGTTCCCGGAGTTGCGCGGGGCAGTACTGCTGATTGGGGCAGCGAATATCCGCGTCGCCCTCCTTGGCGGGAGCGAGCGGCGTGTCGCACTCCGGGCAGTTCGCCGGCATCACGAACTCGTATTCGTCGCCGGTCCTGGCGTCGACCACGGGCCCGAGGACCTCGGGAATCACGTCGCCGGCCTTGCGCAGCACCACCGTGTCGCCGATCAGCACGCCCTTGCGTTTGACCTCGGAGCCGTTGTGCAGGGTGGCGAGGGAGACGGTGGATCCGGCGACGGTGACCGGCTCCATGTAGGCGAACGGAGTGACCCGGCCGGTGCGGCCGACGTTGACCCGGATGTCGAGGAGCTTGGTGGTGGCCTCCTCCGGCGGGTACTTGTACGCGATCGCCCAGCGCGGCGCCCGCGACGTGGACCCCAGCCGGCGTTGCAGCGACGTCTCGTCGACCTTGACCACCAGACCGTCGATCTCGTGCTCCACGTCGTGCCGGTGCTCGCCCCAGTACTGCACCCTGTCCACGACGGCGTCCGCGCCCGTGACGCGGACGGTGTGGGTCGACACGGGCAGGCCCCACGCCGCCAGCGCCGTGTACGCGTCGTACTGGGAGGCCGGCTCGAATCCTTCGCTCCGGCCGAGGCCGTGGCAGATCATCCCGAGGCGCCTGCGGGCCGTGACGGCCGGATTCTTCTGCCGCAGCGACCCGGCCGCGGAGTTCCGGGGATTCGCGAACGGCGCCTTGCCCTCCTCGACGAGCGCCGCGTTGAGTGCCGCGAAGTCCTCGAGCCGGAAGAACACCTCGCCGCGCACCTCGAGGAGCGCCGGAACCGGGTATTCGTCTGTGCCGGTGAGTTTTTCCGGGATATCGTCGATGGTCCGGGCGTTGAGCGTCACTTCCTCACCGGTCCGGCCGTCGCCGCGGGTGGCGGCGCGGACGAGTCTGCCGTTCTCGTACACCAGGTTCAGCGCGACGCCGTCGATCTTCACCTCGCACAGGTAGTGCAGGTCGGGGCCGGTCTCCTGCTCCACCCGGCTGATCCAGGTGCGCAGTTCGTCGGTCGCGAAGACGTTGTCGAGGCTCAGCATCCGCTCGAGGTGGTCGGCGGAGGCGAAGTCGGTGGCGAATCCGCCGCCGACGAGCTGAGTCGGCGAATCCGGCGTCCGCAGGTCGGGGTACTGGTTCTCGAGGTCGTTCAGCTCGCCCAACAGCACGTCGAACTCTCCGTCGGAGATGATGGGCGCGTCGCGGACGTAGTAGCGGAACTGGTGCTGCCGCACTTCCTCGGCCAGCTCGTTCCAGTGCTCCCGGACGTGTCCGGGGGCCGGTGTCGGGGCTTCGGTCGATTCACTCACCATCGAAGATTAACCGGTCCGGCCGACACCGAACGCCGTACTCAGAGTGATTCGGGGTCGTCGGTGAACGCGCTGCTCACCTCGGCGCAGAACTTCAGCGCGTCGCGGCTCCAGGAGCCGTCGGCGCCCGCGAGTCCGCAGGCCGGTGTCACGGCGACCTGGGTCCGCAGCGTCGTGCGCGGAAATCCGAGCCGGTCGATCAGCGTCACCGCAGGTCCGGCAAGGTCGCGCCAGGTGGCGGGCACGGCGGGAGCGGTGGTCGGGATCAGCCCCAGCGCCAGCTCCTTGCCCGCGTCGAGCAACTCGCCGATGCCGTCCAGGTCCGAAGGCGCCAGCTGCGACACGTCCAGACCGACCGCGCGCGCACTGCTGCGCCGCAGCAGGTCCGTGGGCAGGTCCGCGGAGCAGCAGTGCACCATGGTCACTCCGCCGGACCCGGCGAGGGCGGCCTCGAGCACGGCGAGAGCCTCCGGCTCCGGCATCGCCCGCACGGTCTCGAGCCTCGACCGACCGGACAGCGTGCCCGCCAGCACAGCTGGCAGTCGTGGCTCGTCGAACTGGATCAGCACCTGCGCACCGAGACGCCGAGTGACCTCCGCGGCATGCCGCGCGAGTCCTTCCCCCAGCGATTCGGCGAAATCGCGCACCGCACCGGGGTCGGTGAGCACGCGCCTTCCGGTGCCGAGTTCCACCTCGGCCGCCAGCGTGAGAGGACCGACCGACTGCACCTTCACCACGTGATCGGCCCCGACGAGGCCCGCACTCTCCCACGCTTCCTCGAGCGCGTCGAGGTCCTGGTTCAGGAAGTCGGTCGCCCGCTTGGCCACCGAGCCGCGACGCTGCACCACGCGGTAGGCGGACGTGGACACGTCCAGTTGCAGATCCACGAGCAGGGCGCTGGCGCGGCCGATCATGTCGGCGCCGAGCCCGCGGGCGGGCAGCTCCACCAGGTGCGGGAGCCTGCCGAGCTCGCCGAGGACGACGGTGGCGGCTTCACGCGGGTCCGCTCCGGGCCACGAGCCGACGCCGGTGACGCCACCGGCCAATGAAATATCCTGCGTCACTGCGTGTTCGGATGCGCGTCGGTGCCCGAGATGGTTCCGCTGCCCAGCACGATGTCGCCCGCCGGGTCGGTCCGGTACAGAACGACGGCCTGCCCCTTCGCCACACCGGTGAGCGGTTCGCGCAGCGAGATGCGAATACCTCCGTCGACGGCTTCCGCCACCGCCTCGGCGAGTCCGCCGTGCGCGCGCACCTGGACGGTGCATTCGACCGGTCCGGCCGGCGCGCTCCCGGACGTCCACACGGCGCGGTCCGCGCTGATCGCGTGCACTTCGAGGTTGCGTGCCGAACCGACACGGACGGTGCCGGTTTCGGGTTCGATCGACGTCACGTACCGCGGCTGCCCGTCGGCCGCGGGGCCCTGGACGCCGAGGCCCTTCCGCTGTCCGATCGTGAACCCGTGCACGCCTTCGTGTTCCGCGAGCACCTCACCCGAATCGGCGTCGACCACACTGCCCGGACGGACACCGATGTGGGCGCCGAGGAATGCCCGGGTGTCACCGGACGGGATGAAGCAGATGTCGTGGCTGTCGGGCTTGTTCGCCACGGCGAGACCGCGTTCGGCGGCCTCTTCCCGGATCCGGTCCTTCGGGGTGTCGCCGACGGGGAACATCGCCCGCGACAGCTGCTCGGCCGTCAGAACACCGAGCACGTACGACTGGTCCTTGTCCGCGTCGACGGCCCGGCGCAGCACACCGTTGTCGAGCTGCGCGTAGTGACCGGTGGCCACCGCGTCGAACCCTAGGGCGATCGCGCGGTCCGCGAGCGCAGCGAACTTGATCTTCTCGTTGCACCGCAGGCACGGGTTGGGGGTCTCCCCCGCCGCGTAGGACGCCACGAAGTCGTCGATCACGTCTTCCTTGAAGCGGTCGGCGAAATCCCAGACGTAGAACGGGATTCCGAGCACGTCCGCGGCACGCCGGGCGTCACCGGCATCTTCCTTGGAGCAGCAGCCCCGGGAACCGGTGCGCAGCGTGCCCGGCTCGGCGGAGAGTGCGAGATGCACACCCACCACGTCGTGTCCGGCAGCGACTGCCCGTGCCGCCGCCACGGCGGAATCGACGCCGCCGCTCATGGCCGCCAGTACTCGCATCAACGATTCCCTCCACGCGCTCCGACACCGGCGAGCCCGGCGGCGCGGGCCCGCTCCACAACTTGCGGCAGTGCCGCGATGACTGCATCCACGTCCGCGACCGTCGACGTGTGCCCGAAGGAGAAGCGCAACGATCCGCGCGCGGTCGCGGCCTCCACTCCCATCGCGGTCAGGACGTGGCTGGGGCGGGCGACACCGGCGGTACACGCCGAACCGGTCGAACACTCGATCCCGGCGGCGTCGAGCAGCATCAGCAGCGAATCGCCCTCGCAACCGGGGAACGTGAAGTGGGCGTTGCCCGGCAGTCGCGCGCTGCCCACCGGACCGTTCAGCACGGCGTCCGGGACGATCTCCCCGACGCGCTCGATGAGGCGGTCGCGCAGGACGGACAGGTCCGCGGCGCGGGAGTCGAGGTTCGCGGTCGCGTCGCGCAGCGCCGCCGCCATGCCGACGACACCGGCGGTGTCCGGGGTGCCCGAACGCAGGTCGCGTTCGTGTCCCCCGCCGTGTAGCAACGGCACACACGGCACCTGCCGTCCCAGCAGGAGTGCACCGACACCCTGCGGTCCGCCGACCTTGTGCGCGGCGATGCTCAGCGCGGACAGCCCGCTGGCAGCAAAGTCCACGGGGATGTGCGTGACGGCCTGGACGGCGTCGCTGTGCATGGGCACACCGAACTCGGCCGCCACCGCGGCGAGTTCGGTGATCGGCATGATCGTGCCGATCTCGTTGTTGGCCCACATGATCGTCACCAGGGCGGTTTCGTCCGCATGGACGGCGAGTTCGTCGCGCAGCGTCTGCGGCGACACCCGGCCCAGTTCGTCGACGGGTAGCCACGTGACCTGTGCGCCCTCGTGCTTCTCGAGCCACTCCACCGCGTCGAGCACCGCATGATGCTCGACGGCACTGGCCAAAATCCGCACCCGTCCGGGGTCGGCGTCACGCCGCGCCCAGAAGATGCCCTTGACCGCGAGGTTGTCGCTCTCGGTGCCACCGGAGGTGAAGATGACCTCGGACGGCCTGGCGCCGAGGTCGGCGGCGATGGACTCGCGGGCCTCCTCGATGCGACGGCGGGCGGCGCGCCCGGAACCGTGCAGCGAGGACGCATTGCCCACGGTACTGAAGATGTCGGTCATCGCCCGGACGGCCGCCGGCACCATGGGAGTGGTGGCTGCGTGGTCCAGGTAGACGGGGTGATCGGCACTGCGGGCAGAGGTCATGACGTGACCAGGATAGCTCAGGCGACGAGACGCTCCGCCGCCCCGACCGCACTCTGCAGCGGATCGACGATGTCGTGCGCTGCGAGATCGATGCGTTCGTCGCCTCGGGCGGCGCGTTCGCATCGGGCCGCCAGATCGCGGCGGCACTCCCCCGGATACTCGATCGGCGCCAGCCGGACCTCGGCGTTGACGCCCTTCTGACGGATGATGCGCCGGATCGACCGGCCGATCGTCTCCTCGCCCACGAAGCACGGCCCGGTCGTCAGTTCCCCGCCCCGTCCGGTGTATCGCAGCGAGATCGGCTGAACCGGGCACTCCGCGTCGATCGCCGCCTGGAACAGCGCGGGCCGGAATCCGCCGTACGCCCGTCCACACCACGTGGTGCCCTCGGGGAACGCCACGACTCGTTCGCCGTCGCGCAGCCTGCCCGCCGTCGTCGCCACCGTGCCCGGGAGCGCCCGCAGGCTCTGCCGTTCGATCGGGACGACCCGCATCCGCCGGGCGAGCGAACCCAGCACCGGCCAGTCCAGCAGATCGCCGCGGGCGACGAAGTTCGCCGGTGCGAGCGCGCTGAGCACCAGCACGTCGGTCCAGGACACGTGGCCGGCCACCACCAGAAGCCCGCCGTCGTGCCGACGCTTTCCGCGGTGATCGACCACGACGAGGCGAATTCCCACGCAGCGCAACAGCATCGCCGCGTACCGACGCTGCAGACCGGTCCGCCACGACCGCGGCAGCAACCATCCCGCGGTCAGGAGCGGCGCCGTCGCCAGCGCCGACACCACGAGGCACCACCGCACGACCACGGTCGGGATCGACACCGCGTTCGCCTCCGCGGGCAGGCATCCCGCGCCGCACGGACTCGACGGCATCCACGAATGCACGGGCACTGCAGCCGTCTCCGGCACCGCGGCGCTCATGCCTGCGCCCCCGCCTCGAAAGTGGCCGAAGCCGAACGCAGGCGGTCGAGGTAGCGCTCGTTCGCGCCGTGCAGTCCCTGCAGGGCGACGAAGTCGGCGACACCGAATTCCGGGTCGTGCGCGGGCTCGCCGCACACCTTGGCGCCGAGGCGCAGATATCCCCGGAGCAGCGGCGGCAGGACCGGGCGGGTGGGCGGGTCGATCTCGTCGAGTGATCGCCCGTCGACGCGCACCGGGTTCCTGGGCACGGCCCGGGAGGCCGGGTCGCTGCCGTACTTGCGGAGCAGCAGATCACGCACGCCGCGGACGTTGGAACCGGCCACCGCGTCCGGGTGCTCCCGCATCGGCACGGAGACGCAGCCCATCACCCACTCGTATCCGGTCAATTGCAGGTAGTGGAGGATCCCGGCCCACATCAGGCTCAGGACCGAACCGGAACGGTGATCGGGGTCGACGCACGCCCGGCCCATCTCGACGATGCGGTTGCCGACGGGATCGAGTGCCGAGATGTCGAATTCGGTGGCGGTGTAATAGCCGCCGGCCTGGGCGGCGGCGTCGGGCGGGAGCATGCGATAGCACCCGACGAATTCGCCGGTCTCCTCGTGCCGAACGAGGAGGTGGTCGCAGAAGTCGTCGAACCGGTCGGCGTCGAGGGCATCCGCGTGTGCGGGGACGGAGAATCCGGGTTCGGAGGCGAACACGCGGTAGCGCAGCCGCTGGGCTGCCACGCGGTGTTCGCGGTCGGACGAGACGACCAGGGAGTATCGGGGCGCGGTTACAACAGAATCGGCGGTCTCACTCGGTGCGCGGAGAACTGACGAAGTTGTCATGGCGCAGGTTTACCGAGCAGGGGCGGCGTGGGGGCATCGCCCGGGTGTCGTGTCGATGCAGCCCGGATGAACGACGGAAGATACGACGGCGGCCCCGCTCCCTCGAAGGGAACGGGGCCGCCGTCGGTCGACAATCAGCCCTTGTGGGCCTTGACTGCCTCGGTGAGCTGCGGCGCAACCTTGAACAGGTCGCCGACGATGCCGTAGTCCGCGATCTCGAAGATCGGGGCTTCCTCGTCCTTGTTCACAGCGACGATGGTCTTCGACGTCTGCATACCGGCGCGGTGCTGGATGGCACCGGAGATGCCGAGCGCGATGTACAGCTGCGGGGAGACCGTCTTACCGGTCTGACCGACCTGGAACTGGCCCGGGTAGTAGCCCGAGTCGACCGCGGCACGCGAAGCACCGACAGCGGCACCCAGCGAATCGGCGAGTTCCTCGACGACGGTGAACTTGTCGGCGCTGCCGACACCGCGACCACCGGAGACGACGACCGTCGCCTCGGTGAGCTCCGGGCGGTCGCCACCGACGATCGGATCACGCGAGGTGATCTTGACGGCGCCCTCGTCCTGGGCCGGAACCTCGACGGAAACCTTCTCGCCTGCACCGGCTTCGGGCTTCGCCTCGATGGCGCCCGGGCGGACCGAGATGACCGGGACGTCGCCGTTGGCCTTCGCCTCGACGGTGAACGCGCCACCGAAGATGGAGTGCACGGCACTGCCGTCGGACTTCACGTCGACGACGTCGACGAGCAGGCCGGAGCCGATGCGGGCAGCAAGACGTCCGGAGACCTCCTTGCCCTCGACGCTGGCGGCGGTGATCACCGCGGCCGGAGCTGCCGACTCGACGAGCGACGCGAGTACGTCGACCTTCGGGGTGATCAGGTAGCCGTCGATGTCATCCGACTCGGCGACGTAAATCTTGGCCGCGCCTGCGGCGGCGAGGCCCTCGGCAAGCTTGTCGGCGGTACCGGCGGGACCGGTGACCACTGCGGCCGGCTCACCGAGCGCGCGAGCGGCGGTGATGAGTTCGGTGCTGACCTTCTTGAGCGCACCCTCTGCGTGCTCGACGAGCACCAGTACTTCTGCCATGTCTAACTCTCCCTGTGTGTGTCTGCTGGTCTGTAGAGGGGCGCGATCAGATGATCTTCTGGCCCACGAGGTAGGCAGCGATCTTGCTGCCGCCGTCGCCCTCGTCGACGATGCGCTCACCAGCGGTACGCGGGGGCTTGGGGGTGGAGGCGGTGACGGTGGTGCCCGCGTTGGCGACACCGACGGTCTCCGGGTCGACACCGAGGTCGGCCAGCGTGTAGACGAGAACTTCCTTCTTCTTCGCGGCCATGATGCCCTTGAAGGAGGGGAAGCGGGGCTCGTTGATCTTCTCGGTGACGCTGACGATGGCCGGCAGGCTCGCCTCGAGGCCGAAGAGACCCTCGTCGGTCTCGCGCTCGCCGGTTACGGTGCCGTCGGTGACCGTGAGCTTGCGCAGCTGCGTGAGCTGCGGGATGCCCAGGTACTCGGCGATGATGGCCGGAACGGCGCCGACGCGGCCGTCGGTGGCCTCGTTACCGGCGATGATCAGGTCGGCAGGTTCTTCGTTCTCGAACGTGATCTGTCCGAGCGCCGCGGCCAGCGTCCACGCGGTCTGCACCGCGTCGGAGCCGTGGAGGGCCGGGTCGTTGATGTGCACTGCCTTGTCGGCACCCATGGACAGGGCCTTGCGGATGGCGTCGGTGGCGCGGTCCGGACCTGCGGAGAGGACGGTCACCTCGCCGCCCTGGGCCTCCTTGATCAGGAGCGCTTCTTCGACGGCGCGCTCGTTGATCTCGTCGAGCACTGCATCGGCGGCCTCGCGGTCAAGCGTGTAGTCGCCGTCGGTCAGCTTGCGCTCGGACCACGTGTCGGGGACCTGCTTGATCAAAACAACGATGTTCGTCATGGGTCTTCGTCGACCTCCTGTGTGTTCTTGCGTGGTTATCGTGAGTCGCTCCGCGTGGGCCGAGCTCTCGCCTTCGATATTTCGTCGCACGATTGCTCTGCGACAGATTACCCCACGCTAAGTTACCCATCGGTAACTTGCGTGAAAGTCTCGTTCACCATAACGGCCGAAACCGCATTTCACCGCTGTGATGTAGACCACCTGGACGAGCGACCTTGCCGGGGGCACTAACCTCGCACCGGTGAGCGAATCATTTGTCGGCGACCGCGAGGACGCACCACTGCCCCTCACGGGCGAGCGGACCGTGCCCGGTATCCCCGAGGAGAACTACTGGTTCCGGCGGCACGAGGTCGTCTACCGCGACCTCCTCCCCCGCTGCGCGGGACGCCGGGTACTCGAGGCCGGATCCGGAGAAGGCTACGGCGCCAACATGATTGCCGATGTGGCACAGGGCGTCACCGGACTCGACTACGACATCTCCGCCGTCGAACACGTCCGCGCGCGGTACCCCCGGGTCGAGATGCTGCACGGCAATCTCGCGGAGCTTCCCCTCGGCGACGAATCCGTCGACACCGTCGTCAATTTTCAGGTGATCGAACACCTGTGGGACCAGGCCCAATTCCTGCGCGAGTGCTTCCGGGTGCTGACCCCCGGAGGGGAACTGCTCGTCAGCACACCCAACCGCATCACGTTCTCGCCGGGCCGCGACACGCCGCTGAATCCGTTCCACACCCGCGAACTCGACGCGGCCGAGCTGACCGAACTGCTCGAGGAGGCCGGATTCACCGTCGCCCTCATGACCGGCGTGCACCACGGCACGCGGCTGAAGGCCCTCGACACGAAGCACGGCGGCTCATTCATCGGCGCGCAGATCGACCGTGCACTCGCCGGCGAACCGTGGCCCGAGGAACTGACCCGCGACGTCGAGGGCATCACCGTCGACGATTTCGCACTGCACGAAGGCGACATCGACGACAGCCTCGACCTGGTGGCCATCGCGGTGAAGGATCCTGTTCGGTGACCGAATCCGACAACCGCACCGGAGCGGGCGAAGCGACGGAACCGGGCATGTTCTGCCTGGTCCTGCACTCCCACCTGCCCTGGCTCGCCAACCACGGCCGCTGGCCCGTCGGCGAGGAATGGCTCTACCAGTCGTGGGCGGCGTCGTACCTCCCCCTCACCGCGATGTTGCGGCGGCTGTCCGACGAGGGTCGCTCGCATCTGCTGACCCTCGGCATCACCCCCGTTCTCGCAGCTCAGCTCGATGACCCGCACTGCCTCGCCGGGATGCACCACTGGCTCGGGAACTGGCAGATCCGCGCGCACGAGGCGGCAGGCATGCCCGACGACGCGCACCGCGAACTCGGTGCGCGCGAACACCGTGCGTCCGCCGCCGCCCTCGCCGACTTCGAGGTGCGCTGGCGCCACGGCGGCTCGCCAGTGCTGCGGGACCTCCTCGACCGAGAGTCGTTCGAACTGCTCGGCGGTCCGCTCGCCCACCCGTTCCAGCCGCTGCTCGATCCGCGGTTGCGGTCGTTCTCCCTCCGCGAGGGGCTCGCCGACGCCGCCGCCCGGTGGAACTGCACGCCGACAGGTATCTGGGGGCCCGAATGCGGGTACACCCCCGGCATGGAGACCGGATACGCCGAGGCCGGCGTCACGCATTTCATGGTCGACGGTCCCGCGCTGCGCGGCGACACCTCCCTCGGCCGGCCGGTCCGGGAGTCGGACGTGGTCGCGTTCGGACGCGATCTGCAGGTCAGCTACCGGGTGTGGTCGCCGAAGTCGGGTTACCCCGGCCACGGCGCCTATCGCGACTTCCACACGTACGACCACGCCACGGGACTCAAACCGGCCCGGGTCACCGGCCGCACGGTCGACTCGGCCGACAAGGCGCCGTACGACCCCGCCCTCGCGTCGGCGGCGGTCGACCGGCACGTGGCCGACTTCGTCGCCACCGTCCGCAAGCGGCTGCGCGACGAATCCGGCCGCATCGGCCGGCCCGCACTCGTCGTCGCCGCGTTCGACACGGAACTGTTCGGGCACTGGTGGCACGAGGGCCCCGAATGGCTCGAGAAGGTGCTGCGCGCGCTGCCCGAGGCCGGGATCCGGGTCGGCACCCTCGACGACGCCCGCAGCCAGGGCTACGTCGGCGAACCCGTCCAGCTCGAGAACTCGTCGTGGGGATCCGGCAAGGACTGGCGGGTGTGGGCCGGCGATCAGGTCGCGGACCTGGTGCAACTCAACTCCGAGGTGGTCGGGACCGCACTCGATACCGTCGACAAGACCCACGACCACGACGCCGCCCCCGGACGTCCCGCGCTGCGAAACCGCGTGAACGACCAGATGCTGCGCGAGGCACTGATGACGGTGTCGAGCGACTGGGCGTTCATGGTCAGCAAGGATTCGGCGGCCGGGTACGCCCGCGACCGGGCACACAAGCACGCGCACGCCACCCGTGAGATCGCCGCCGCCGTGTCGGCGGGCAAGGAAGCGGCCGCGAGCAGACTCGCAGAGGGATGGAACCGCGCCGACGGCCTGTTTCCCGGGCTCGACGCGCGACGTCTGCCCGCCGGGGACCACCGGCTGACGGGCACCGAGGGAGGGGCGTCGTGAAGATCCTGATCGTGTCGTGGGAGTACCCACCCGTCGTGGTCGGCGGCCTCGGCCGCCACGTGCACCACCTGGCCACCGAACTCGCTGCCGCCGGACACGAAGTGGTGGTGCTGTCGCGGCGGCCGTCGGGCACCGACGCGTCGACCCATCCCACCGTCACCCACATCGAGGACGGCGTCCTGGTGGTCGCCGTCGCCGAGGACCCCGCGCACTTCGTGTTCGGCGAGGACATGCTCGCGTGGACGCTCGCGATGGGGCACGCGATGGTGCGGGCCGGCGTCGCACTGCACAAGCCGGGTGTCGGGGAAGGCTGGCATCCGGACGTGGTGCACGCGCACGACTGGCTGGTGGCGCATCCGGCCATCGCGTTGGCCGAATTCTACGACGTCCCTTTGGTTTCCACGCTCCACGCCACTGAAGCCGGACGGCACAGCGGCTGGGTGTCCGGTCGGATCAACCGGCAGGTGCATTCGGTGGAATGGTGGCTGGCCAACGAATCCGACGCGCTCATCACGTGTTCCGCGTCGATGCAGGACGAGGTGACCGCACTCTACGGTCCGCAGCTCCCGCCGATCACGGTGATCCGCAACGGAATCGACCTCACCACGTGGAGCTTCCGCGAGCGTGCGCCACGGTCCGGACCGCCGAAACTGCTGTTCGTCGGCCGCCTCGAATACGAGAAGGGCGTGCAGGACGCCATCGCCGCGCTCCCCCGCATCCGCCGCAGCCACCCCGGCACGACGCTGTCGATCGCCGGGGAGGGCACCCAGTTCACCTGGCTCTATCAGCAGGCCCGCACGCATCGCGTCGCCCGTGCCGTGAACTTCCTCGGCAACCTCGACCACGTCGAACTGCTCGGGTGGCTGCACGGCGCCGACGCCATCGTCCTGCCCAGCCGGTACGAGCCGTTCGGCATCATCGCGCTCGAGGCCGCCGCCTCCGGAACCCCCCTCGTCGCGTCCACCGCTGGCGGTCTCGGTGAAGCGGTCGTCGACGGCGAAACCGGCATGTCGTTCCAGCCGGGCGACGTCACCGGACTCACGTCCGCGGTCCGGGAGGTCCTCGACGACCCGGCCGGGGCGCAACAGCGTGCAGTCGCCGCCCGCGACCGCCTCACCGCCGATTTCGACTGGCACAAGGTGGCCGAGGAGACCGTCCACGTCTACGCGGGCGCCAAACGTCGCGTGCGGCATCCGCTGGCGCGGCCGGAGATTCCCGAGCGCCCCCTGCCCGGACGCTGAGCCTGGCGCTGACCGGGCGAATGTACCGTTCGGCGCGTTCGGTGCGCGAGCGATACATTCGCCGCTCAGTTCGTGCGGGCCCGCCTGATCCGGATCGGACCCCGAGCCGAGTCCGGATCCACCACATCACCCTTCTGGGTGATCTCGACTTCGCCGGCGGCGGCCAGACGCCGCGCGGCCTCCCGCACCGACTCCATGAGGGGCCGCCAGTCGCCGGGGGCGACGGCTCGCGCGACGTCCGACGGGCAAATGCTCGCGGTGTCGGCCCGGGCGTCGAGGAGCGCCCGGATGCGGTCCTCGAGTTCGCCGTCCGCCGAGGTCATGCTGCCGACTATGCCACCGCGCCGCTCAGTTCTCCTGCGCCGCCTTCTTGCGAGCGATGTCTTCGAGGGCCGCGATGTACTTCGCGCGGTCCGCCGCGCCCGCCTCCCACTCCGCCTTGCGGTTCTTCACGGCCTTGGCCGGCGACCCGACGGCAATGCTGAAATCGGGGATATCGCCCTTCACGACGGCGTGCGCACCGAGAACGCAGCCGCGCCCCACGCGCGTGTTGCGCAGGACCGTCACCTTGGCCGCCACCCACGTGTCGGGACCGATGCGGACCGGGCCCTTCACGATGCCCTGATCTTTGATCGGGACATTCACGTCGTCCATGCGGTGGTCGAAGTCGGTGATGTAACACCAGTCCGCCACGAGCGTCGACGCACCGATCTCGATGTCCAGGTACGTGTTGACGACGTTGTCCTTGCCGAACACCACCTTGTCGCCGATGCGCAGCGAACCCTCGTGGCAGCGGATGGCGTTGCCGTCGCCGATGTGCACCCACCGGCCGATCTCGAGCCGGGACAGGTCGGGGGTCGAATGGATCTCCACCCGCTTGCCGAGGAACACCATGCCGCGCAGGATCACGTGCGGGTTGGCGAGCTTGAATTTCGCGAGCCGGTAGTACCGCACCAGGTACCACGGCGTGTACGCCTTGTTCGCCAGCACCCATCGCAGCGAGGCGCGTGTCAGGAAGCGGGCCTGCTCGCTGTCGCTCCGCCGGGATCCTCGCCACCTCGTACGCAACGGTGCGCCCCACATGCTCGTCATAGCCTGTCAGCCTACGTTCACCGCCCGTACCCCCGTTCGGGTGCGTCCGGACTCCGACACCGCCATCGGGGTGTGACGCTGGCCCCGCCTCGGGGCGTGTGCTCGGCCCCGCCTCGGGGCGTGTGCTCGGCCCCGCCTCGGCGGGATAGTCTCTGGGCCGAGCGTTATCGAAGACGAGGAGATGTAATGCGGCGGGTCCTACGTTCGTCAGTACTGGCGCTGGCGACGATCTCGACTGTCGTCCTCAGCGGCTGCAGCAGCGGACCGCAGGTCGACGACATCTTCTCGGCAGGCGGGTGGCCCGGCATGCACGCCGACGCCCGCAACAGCGACACCAGCCCCGTCACCGGTTCCCGCGACCTCTCCTTCGCATGGTCGCGCCCGCTCGGCGGCCCTGTCGCGAACTACGCGTCCGTGGCGGCGAGCGGCCAGATCTTCGTCACCGCGCGCACCGAGAAGGGCTGCAACCTCTTCTCCTACCAGATGGACAGCGGCCGCAAACGCTGGTGCCGGCAACTCGCCCCCGGCGCCGTGGCGTCCACACCGGTCGTCGACGGCGCCGCCAACGTGTACGTCGGCGAGGACGGCGCCATCAACTCGTTCAACGAGTACGGCCAGCTGCGTTGGCGCACACCGGTGGTCGGGACCCCGCTGTCCGCGCAGTTCACCGGCGACGGCAACCTCCTCTTCATCACCCAGCTCGGCCAGATCAACGTCGTGAACACGCAGAACGGCCAGAAGGTCGTGGCGCCCTACGATCTCGTGCCGCCGCCCTCCCCCGTCGACGGTGCCAACATCGACATCCTCCCCGACGACAAGGGCCTCCGCGGCTGCTTCTTCGGCGCCCCCGACTGCCCGGTGGCGAACATGCCCGCCATCGACCTCGAGTCCGGCAAGTTCTACTTCACGCTCTTCGCGCCCGGCGCACCCCAGGCCGAACTCGTCGCGATGAAGTACTCCGGCGGCGACAACCCGGCGATCACCCAGGAATGGTCCAGCGACACTCTGCCGGGCGGCAGCGCGTCCAGCCCCGACCTGTCGGCCGACGGCTCCGTCGTCTACGCCAACGACAACTGGGGAACGATGTGGGCGATCGACTCGGCGACCGGTGATCCGAAGTGGAGCTACGACATCGGGTACGCCGCGGCAGGCAGCCCGTCGACGTCCGCGGACGGTCTGATCATCCCCGCGGGTGGTCCCGACGGCCACCTGCTGGCACTGCAGGACAAGGGCGATCACGCCGAACTCGTCTGGGAGCGGAAGGATCTGCTGCAGCTGGGTGTCCCGGCGCAGACGGCCGGGTCCACCGGGTACGCCGTGGTCCGCGAGGGCACGGACGGACTGGCGATGCTCACGTTCGACACCGGAACCGGCGAAACCCTCGACCAGGACACTCTGCCCGGGGCGAAGGGGTTCACCGTCGGCACGTCCGTCGGCCCGAAGGGCGAAGTGCTCACGCCCACCCTGCTCGGGGAGCTGTTCGTCCTCCGCTGACCCGTGAGTACTTCTCAACCGCGGGCGGTTGAGAAGTACTCACGGGCGCGAAGCGCAAATGAAGGCGACGCCGGCCCGGCCGATCCGCGTGATCACCACACTGAGCGAACGGCTTCCACGCAGCTTCAGCTTGGGCCGCAGGACCGCGGGGTCGACGTCGACGCCGCGCACCAGGATTTCCGCCACACCGCAATCGTGACGGGCCAGTTCCTGCCGCAGCGACTTCTCCGAATACTTCACCTGGTCGAGGATGCGGAAGCCCCGCACGCCGTCAGGAACGGAATCGCCGGTGAGATAGGCGATCCGGGGATCCAGCTGCCACAGTCCGTGCCGGGCCGCGTAATGCCGCACCAGGCCCGCGCGCACGACGGCGCCGTCCGGGTCGACGATCCATTCCCCCGGCGCGCGTTCGGGGATGTCGTCGTCCTCGGCGTCCGTCATCGTCCACGCGGTTCCGTCGGAGCCGAGGACGCTCGCCCGCCGCGTGACACCGGCGCCGGACAGCCCCGGCGACCACAGGCAGGCCTCGCGCACACCGCCGTCGAGGGACACCACCTCCACCTCGCCGTCCCAGCCGAGCCGGTCGAAATCGAGTCCGGGGGCGCACTTCACGGCCAGATCGCGTCCGCGGTACGCGTCGATCAGATCGGGGAGCGGCGGTTCCAGCGCGGCGGGATCGTGCGTGCGCCTGCCACCGGACCGTCGCGCCGGATCCGCGAGGACGACGGTGCCGCGGGTGCACGGGACGAGCGCGTCGGCGCGCACAACCGTCGCCCCAGGAACGTTGTGCCGCGCCATCAGGAGGCGGACGGGGTCGAGGTCGCTGCCGATCACCGTCGCCGCCGTCCCGACCACCGCGTCGAGTTCGGCACCGATCGAGCAGGTGACGTCGTGGACGTTCCGGTCCGACAGCCGCGACGCACGATGTGCGGCGACCGCACGCGGCGTCGCCTGTTGCAGAGCGTCGTCGGTGAAGAACCAGTTTTCGGTGCCGGGTAGTTTGGCGGCCGCCTTCCGTCGCAGCAGCACGGTCTCCACCAGCAACGCCACGTGTGAGCCGAAACGCGTACGCGCCCGGCCGATGTCGGCCAGGCGCGTCGACGCGGTCAGGGCGAGGGCGTCCACTTCCGCGAGAGCGTCTGCCCCGTCCGCACTCTGCAGGAACTCCACGTCCCCGGGAGTGAACGCATAACCCAATTCAGTTGCCGGGCTTCACGCCGGTGATCATGACGTTGTAGAAGAATCCACGCGGCACCACGTGCCGGAGAAGCTTCTCGTCGACCCAACTGAGTGTCTTCCATCCGGTGAACGCGAAACGTCCCCAGCCCCAGCCCAGCTTCTCCGGGGGCACCGCGGCCTCGAACGTGCGGACGGGCCACCCGAGCAGAGCGGCGGCGAATTCCTCGGTGGCCGCGTGAACCTGCTCGGCGCCTGCCGACTTCGCGATCTTCTCGAGGTCGCTCGGATCGAATGTGTGGAGGTCGACGACGGCCTCGAGCGCAGCCGCGCGCGAGGACTCGTCCAGTTCCGCCTGCGGGCGACGCCAGTCGGCGAGGAACGGCAACTTGGTGACCCGGGTGGTGACCTCCCACGTCGCGCGACCCAGCCAGCGGGCGTAGAAGTTGCCGATCGTGGTCGGCTCACCGGCGAACACGAAACGCCCGCCCGGCTTGAGGACGCGCAGAACCTCGCGCAGCGACTGCTCGACGTCCGGGATGTGGTGCAGGACCGCGTGTCCCACGACGAGGTCGAACGTGTCGTCCTCGTACGGGATGGTCTCGGCGTCGGCGACGCGGCCGTCGACGGACAGTCCGAGACCCTCGGCGTTGCGGAGCGCGACCTTCACCATGCCGGGCGACAGGTCGGTGACCGAACCGGTCTTCGCGACTCCGCCCTGCATCAGGTTGAGGAGGAAGAATCCGGTGCCGCAGCCCAGTTCGAGCGCCCGCTCGTAGGGCAGCGGCTGATCGCCCGCGACGGCGTCGAAACGTCCGCGCGCGTAGTCGATGCACCGCTCGTCGTACGAGATCGACCACTTCTCGTCGTACGTCTCGGCTTCCCAGTCGTGGTACAGCACCTGGGCCAGTTTGGTGTCCTTCAGCGCAGCCTGGACCTCTTCGGCGGTGGCATGCGGATGAGGAGCTGGGTCGTCATGGGCGCTTGCAGTCATGCGGCAAATCCTACTCGCTGGTAAGAGTGAACAGGTTCTAGTTTCGGGCTTCAGACTACTCGCCCGTGAACTGAGCCTTACCCGGGCCGTTCTCGATGAACGATTCCATCCCGATCTTGCGGTCCCGGGTGGCGAACAGCGCGGTGAACAGCTGACGCTCCACCGCCAGCCCGGTGCCCAGGTCGACGTCCAGCCCGCGGTCGACGGCCGCCTTGGCCGCGGCCAGTGCGCGGCCCGCCCCCTTCGTGAACTGCGACGCCCAGGTGCGTGCCGCCTCGTACACGTCGTCCGGCGCCACGACCTCGTCGACCAGACCGATCGCCAGGGCCTCCTCGGCGTCGACGAACCGGCCCGTGAACAGCAGATCCTTGGCCTTCGACGGTCCGATCAGCCGGGCGAGACGCTGGGTGCCACCGCCTCCGGGAATGATGCCGAGCAGGATCTCCGGCACGCCGAGCTTCGCGTTGTCGCCCACGATGCGCCGATCGGCCGACAGCGCAACCTCCAGGCCGCCGCCGAGCGCGTACCCCGTGATGGCGGCAACGGTGGGCTTCGGGATCTCGGAGACCGCCGCGAGGTCGGACTGCAGGTCGCCGATCACGTCGGCCATCTGCCCGAACGTCATCTCGGACATTTCCTTGACGTCCGCGCCCGCGGCGAAGACCTTCTCGCCGCCGTAGACGATGACGGCCTTCACGTCGGAATTGACGGTCGCCTCTCGCGCAGCCGCCCGCAACTCCTGCTGAACCTGACGGTTCAGAGCGTTCATCGGGGGGCGCGCGAGCCGGATCGTGCCGATGCCTTCGGATACCTCGAGGGTGACAAACTCAGCCATGAGGCAAAAGGCTACTTGTCTGCCTCCGACCCGGTTTCGCGGCCCGCCCCATCGCGATCAGCCGCGTGACGCCCACGGATGCGGACCGGCTTCGTAGTAGCCGTCCTGTCCCGGGAACTCGACGCGGAGCTGCTCCTCGCCGGTGATCAGCGTCGGCAGGATCACCGGGATCTCGGGCTCCGCGGCCAGCACGTCCGCGACCGACCCGAACGCGCTGAGCGCCGTGAGCTGACTCCACGTCGGCGGCAGCAGGATGCTTCCGCCGCCCTGCCAGTGCGCGAGCGCCGCGGCCGGACTCTGCCACTGCACCTCCTCGGCCTCGGACGTCGCGCCGTCCGCGATCTGGCCGTGCGGCGATGCGGCGACGAAGAAGCGCGTGTCGTAGCGGCGACCCTCGCCGACCGGGGTGATCCAGTTGGCCCAGGGCCGCAGCAGATCGGCCCGCAGGACGAGGTTCTCGCGTTTGAGGAAGTCGCTGAACGACAGTTCGCGTGTCTCGAGCTGCGTACGGGCCTGGGCGTACCGCGACGTGTCCGCCACGACCGTGTCCGCGCTCGGTCCCGCGAGGAGCACGCCACATTCCTCGAACGTCTCGCGCACCGCCGCGCACACGAGCGCCTTCGCGCGCGCCGCGTCGGTGGAGAACCGCCCGGCCCACCAGTCGACGGACGGTCCCGCCCAGTCGACCTCGGCCTCGGCGTCGGACGGGTCGACGCCGCCGCCGGGGAACACGGTCATTCCGCCGGCGAACGCCATCCCCTTCACCCGGCGGAGGAGGAACACCTCGATGCCGGACGCCGCGGCACCTGCCGCGGCGTCACGGATGAGAATGACGGTGGACGCGTCCTTGGGCGCCACGTCGGTACTGTCGCGGGGCGTCTGCTCTTGCTTCGAGACCATGCCTCGGAACCTACGCCGACGGGTGACGCGCGTCGCAGTCGGTCCCCGGTCCTCAGCCTCTCCGGTGCGCGCCGGGGACGCGGGTCCGCCGCGCGAAGAACCGGCCGTCCACCTTGTCCAGGCTGATGGACTGGCTGAACGCCTCGCTGAGGTTCTCGGCCGTGATGACCTGGTCCAAGAGCCCCTGCGAGACCACCGCCCCCTCCTTGAGGAGCATGGCGTGGGTGAATCCCGGCGGGATCTCCTCGACGTGGTGGGTGATGAGGACCGTCGCGGGGGCGTCGGGGTCGGCGGCGAGGTCGGTGAGGCGCGCGACCAGTTCCTCGCGCCCACCGAGGTCGAGACCGGCGGCGGGCTCGTCGAGCAGCAGCAGTTCCGGGTCGGTCATCAGCGCACGGGCGATGAGGACGCGCTTGCGCTCGCCCTCGGACAGCGTGCCGTAGGTGCGCTTGGCGAGGTGTTCGGCGCCGAGGCTCTCGAGCATCTCTACGGCACGATCGGTATCCATGTCGTCATAACGCTCACGCCACCGCCCGAGCACCGCGTAGCCGGCGGAGACGACGAGATCGCTCACGACCTCCTCGGACGGCACCCGGTTGGCGAGCGCCGAGGAGGACAGTCCGATCCGCGGCCGGAGTTCGTTGATGTCGACGCGGCCGAGCCGCTCACCGAGGAGGTAGGCGCTTCCGCTCGTGGGATGCAGTTCGGCGGCCGCGATGCGGAGCAACGACGTCTTCCCTGCCCCGTTCGGCCCGAGGACGACCCATCGTTCGTCGAGTTCCACCTTCCAGGTGACCGGGCCCACCAGAGTGTTGCCCCCGCGGCGGAGGAGAACGTCGTCGAATTCGATGAGGAGATCAGGATCAGGTTCATGCACGGACCCATCTTCCCGCACATCTTCCGGGCATTCACGGCAGGATCAGTTGCGTGTCGCCTCACATCGATCCGTACCCCGGCGAGATGTCGTCTCTCCCGCCGAGTCTGCGGCTGCCCGGGTCGCCGTTTCCCCTGGGAGCGAAAGTGCGTGGCACCGGAACGCAGTTCGCGGTTCACGCCCCCGACGCCGAACTGGTACAGGTGTGCCTGATTTCGGAGGAGGGCGACGAGACCCGGATCGACCTGGTCCAGCGGACGTACGGCATCTGGCACGGCGTCGTCGAGGGTGTCGGCGCGGGGCAGCGCTACGGCTACCGCGCGCACGGTCGCTGGGATCCCGCGTGCGGCGTGCGCCTCAACCCCGCCAAACTACTTCTGGATCCGTGGGCCACACGCATCACCGGCGAACTCGGCGACCACGAGGCGCTGCTCTCCCACGACGGCGACCCGTTCGGCGGCCCGTCGCTCATCGACAGCCTCGGCCACACACCACTGTCGGTGGTGACGGCCGATCACGCCCGCACGAGCGGACCGCGGATCGAAAGGCCGTGGGAGGAAACCGTTGTCTACGAACTCCACGTGGGGTCGTTCACGGCGCGGCACCCCGACGTGCCGCCGCGGTACCGCGGAACGTATCTGGGTCTCGCCGAACCGGCCGTCGTCGGTCATCTCGTGCGCCTCGGGGTGACCGCGGTCGAACTGCTCCCGGTGCAGGCGTACGTCTCCGAGGCCACCGTGCGCTCGCGGGGCATGCGCAACCACTGGGGATACTCCACCGCAGCGTTCTTCGCCCCCCACCCGGGGTACGCGGTCGTGCCCGGCGAGGAGATCACCGAGTTCCACACGATGGTCGACGCGCTGCACGCCGCGGGGATCGAGGTCGTCCTGGACGTGGTCTACAACCACACCTGCGAGCAGAGCGTCGACGGCATCAGCCTCAGCTGGCGCGGCCTCGACGCCCCCGGCTACTACCTTCTCGATACCGAGGGGCGCGACATCGATCTCACCGGTTGCGGGAACACGGTCGACGCGCAGTCGCCCGTCGTCGTCCGGATGATCGGCGACAGCCTGCGTTACTGGGCGCACGAGATGGGGGTCGACGGCTTCCGGTTCGACCTCGCGTCCGCGCTCGGCCGGCCCGGCGGCGGCCGATTCGATTCGCGCGCTTCGATCTTCTCCGCGATCACCGCGGATCCCGTTCTCACGCGCTGCAAACTGATCGCCGAACCGTGGGACGCCACGCCCGATGGATACCGGGTCGGGCAATTCGGCTCTCAGTGGTCCGAGTGGAACGACAAGTACCGCAATACCGTTCGACGGTTCTGGAACGGCGGCACCGGGGTGCGCGAACTCGCCTCCCGGGTGGCGGGCTCGGAGGACGTCTTCGGCACCCGGCGCCCCTGGGCCACCGTCAATTTCGTCACTGCCCACGACGGGTTCACCGCCGCCGACCTCGTGTCGTACACCCGCAAACGCAACGAAGCCAACGGCGAGGACAACCGGGACGGCGCCGATCACAACGACTCCGTCGACCACGGCGTCGAAGGCCCCACCGACGACCCGGCGGTCACCGGGGCGCGGTCCCGGCACGTCCGCGCGCTGCTGGCCACCCTCGCCCTGTCCACCGGCACACCGATGTTCACCGCGGGCGACGAATTCGGTCACACCCTGGGCGGCAACAACAACGCGTACTGCGTCCCCGAAGGCACCTCGCCTGAAGATTCCTGGCCGCTCGACTGGAGCGCCGGGGACCCGGCCCTTGTCGCGTTCGTCACCCGGGCCCTCGACCTCCGGCGCGCCTCCCCCGCCTTGCGTCAGCCGGAATTCTTCGAGGGCAGGCGCACACCCACC
This sequence comes from Rhodococcus sp. P4_B6, assembly GCF_056402215.1. NCBI lineage: Bacteria > Bacillati > Actinomycetota > Actinomycetes > Mycobacteriales > Nocardiaceae > Rhodococcus > Rhodococcus sp. P4_B6. The sequence goes on from NZ_JBFUHV010000033.1 coordinate 56,621, forward strand.
GGCCATCCCGACCTCGTGTGGTTCGGCGCGGACGGCGCCGAGATGGACGATTCGGCGTGGCACGACGACTCCCGGCGCACCCTGCAGGCGTGGATCGACGGTTCCGACATCCGCTCCCACACCGAGGACGGGCACCAGCTCACCGACGACAGCTGGCTTCTCGTCTTCCACTCGGGCGGGCCTGCCGCGATCACCCTGGGGTGTCCCGAATGGTTCTACGGGACGGTGCTCGCCGAGTTCGACTCGGCCTCACCGGACGGAGCACCGGCACCGGGCGGCCCGATCTCCGGCGACTCCACGGTCGCGGTGTCCGGTCCCGCACTGCTCGTCTTCCGCGCGGTCGGGTAGATGCCGCCGAAACGCATCATCAACTGGATGAGCGGGCCGATGCCCAGCGCGTAGACGACGGTGCCCACCCCGACGGTGCCGCCGAGCACCCAGCCGGTGGCCAGCACGGTCACCTCGATCGACGTGCGGATCACCCGCACCGACAGCCCGGTCCGCGCAACCAGGCCGGTCATGAGGCCGTCCCGCGGGCCCGGGCCCATTCCCGCACCGATGTACAGCACGGTGGCGAGCGCGTTGAGGACGACACCACCGAGCACCACCGCGATCCGCACGGCGAGGGAGTCGGCGGGTTCGAGCCATGCCAGCGACGTGTCCACCGACACCGCGATGACCACCACGTTGGCGACCGTGCCGAATCCCGGTTTCTGGCGGATCGGGACCCAGAGTGCGAGCACCAGAACGCCGGTCAACGCGGTCACGGCACCGAAGCTGAGGGGTGTGCGACCGGCAACGCCCTGATGGAACACGTCCCACGGATCGAGGCCGAGGCCGGCGGTGATCATCATGGCCATCGAGAAGCCGTACAGCCACAGTCCGGCGAACAGTGCGATCAGGCGTCGAGCGAGCATGACCACCAGTCTGTCGTGAACCCGGGCGGTACCCCATAGCCAGGACGGCGTTACTGGACTGTCGACGCGTCGGCCGCTGCTCTCAGGGGCAGGCGATCACGGTCATGGATCCGGGTGCCACCTCGGTGAAGCCGGCGTCGCGCACCGCGATCGCCCTGCCCCGCACCACCTCGATGGTCAGCGTCTCCCACAATCCGACGTCGGCGTCACGCACGGCGCAGCGGTAGCCGGTGGCCGCCCAGGCGCGGGCCTGTTCGGTGGTCATCGCGCCGGCGAGCAGCATCGAGGCGTGACCGACCTGCGCGGCGGCCTTTCCGACCGTCATGTCCAGGACGGAGTTGATCCACAGCACCGGAACGCCGTCGGGAATCTCCCCGGGGTCGTCGTGGTCGAGGTCGGTGCCGCCGATCTGCAGCTTTCTGATGCGCGGATCGAGCGCGCCCACGGCAACGGGCACGAGGGCGCGGGCCTGTGCACCGTCGACATCGACGGTGATCCCGTCGACCTCCTGTGCCGCCCGCCAGCCGGCTCCCCGGGCCCTCCGCGACACCTTGCGGATCCGGGACCCCACCCAAGCGAGGTAGTCCGCCTGCCACGGTCCGGGCGCGCCCGTCTCGTCGGCGCCGACTCGCGGGTCGAGGCACAACGCCACCGTCGCAGTCGCGGCTGCCTCCAGCAGCGCACTGCGCGGCGGAGGGTCGGCCTTCGGGATGTGCAGCACGATCGGCATGGCGAGGACCTGCGCCGGGTCGTCCGGATCCGGCCGGCCGCCGTATCCGGCCGCGAGGACGGCGTGACGCGCCGCCCACCCGGAATCGGCACCGGCCTCCCCGGTGACCGCGTCGCGGCACGATTCCGTCACGGCAGCGGGACGCGTCGCACCACGCCGTCCACCGCGTCGGCGGCCTCGACCTCGTCGCGGGTGACCCCGAGGATGAACAGCACGGCGTCGAGGAAGGGGTGCGACAGGGCGGTGTCCGCGACCTCCCGCAGCGCGGGCTTGGCGTTGAACGCGATTCCCAGGCCGGCCGCGTTGAGCATGTCGATGTCGTTGGCGCCGTCGCCGACCGCCACCGTCTGTTCCATCGGGACGCCGACCTGACCGGCGAACTTGCGCAGCGCGGTCGCCTTCGCCGCCCGGTCGACGATGTCGCCGATCACCCGGCCGGTGAGCTTGCCGTCTACGATCTCGAGCGTGTTGGCCTGCACGAAGTCGAGTTCCAGTTCGTGGGCCAGGCCCTCGATGACCTGCCGGAAACCGCCGGACACCACACCGCAGTGGAAGCCGAGCCTGCGGAGCGTCCGGATGGTGGTGCGGGCGCCCGGTGTCAGCTCGAGACCGTCCGCGACGTCGTCGATCACCGACGCGTCGAGGCCGGCGAGGGTCGCGACCCGCTGGTGCAGGGATTCGGTGAAGTCGATCTCCCCGCGCATCGCCGACTCGGTGACGGCGCGCACCTCGTCCTCGACACCGGCACGGGCGGCGAGCATCTCGATGACCTCACCCTGGACGAGCGTCGAGTCGACGTCGAACACGATGAGCCGCTTGGCGCGACGGGCCAGGCCCCCGCGTTCGACCGCGATGTCGACGTTCTCCCGCACGGCCACCTCGGCCAGCACGGTGCGCAGGCTCTTGTCCGCCTCCGCCGTGCCGGGAGCGCTCACGAGGAGTTCGAGGCCCGTCACCGGGTAGTCGGCGACTCCGCGGATCGAGTCGATGTTGACCCCGAGGGTCGCCATCTCCCGGGCCACCGAACGCAGCGCGCGAGCCGACACGGGGCTGCCCAGGACGACCACGGCGTGCGTGGACAGCGACTGCCTGCCCGGATCCGCACCGATCTCGACGTCCACCGACATCCCGACGGTGGCCATCGCCTCCTCGAGTTCCTCCTGCAGCGCCTCGCCGTTCTCGGGGCACGCCACGAGGACGCCGAGGGTCAGTCGCCCACGAATCACCACCTGCTCCACGTCGAGAAGGCTCACGTCGTGTCGGGAGAGCGACCCGAAGAGCACCGACGTGACGCCGGGTCGGTCGGGGCCCGTCACGGTCACCAGGACAGTGGTGTCAGCTGCACCCACCGATGTACTCCGATCATGTTGCTCGCGCGGCTTGTCCGGCACCCATTGTGCCAAGTCAAAGGCCCCGCCCGTTGCTGGGGCGGGGCCTTTCTCAAACTGATGTGTCAGCGGCCGGTGTCGGTGCCGGGGTCGCCTTCGTCGCCGATGGTCAGCGGCTCGTGGCGTTCCTTCTCGAGCACGGTGCTGGCGTGCTTGCCACCGTGGCCCGGTCCGACGTGCGCCTCGGCCTTCATCCGCTCGACCATGTGCGGGTAGTGCAGCTCGAACGCGGGGCGCTCGGAGCGGATGCGCGGCAGCTCGGTGAAGTTGTGCCGCGGCGGCGGGCAGCTGGTGGCCCACTCGAGGGAGTTGCCGTAACCCCACGGGTCGTCGACAGTGACGACCTCGCCGTATCGGTAGCTCTTGAAGACGTTCCAGATGAACGGCAGCGTCGAGGCACCGAGGACGAACGCGAAGATCGTCGAGAACGAGTTGAGGAACGTGAAGCCGTCCGAGGGCAGGTAGTCGGCGTAGCGACGGGGCATGCCTTCGTTACCCAGCCAGTGCTGGACGAGGAACGTGCCGTGGAAGCCGATGAACGTGGTCCAGAAGTGCCACTTGCCGAGACGCTCGTCCATCATGCGACCGGTCATCTTCGGGAACCAGAAGTAGATGCCCGCGTAGGTGGCGAACACGACGGTGCCGAAGACCACGTAGTGGAAGTGGGCGACCACGAAGTAGGTGTCCGTGACGTGGAAGTCCAGCGGCGGGCTCGCGAGGATGACGCCCGACAGACCACCGAAGAGGAACGTGATGAGGAAGCCGATCGAGAACAGCATCGGCGACTCGAACGTCAACTGGCCCTTCCACATGGTGCCGATCCAGTTGAAGATCTTCACACCCGTCGGGACGGCGATCAGGAACGTCATGAACGAAAAGTACGGGAGCAGCACGGCGCCGGTGGCGTACATGTGGTGAGCCCACACCGCGATGGAGAGCGCGGCGATCGCCAGCGTCGCGTAGACCAGGCCGCTGTAACCGAACACGGGCTTACGGCTGAAGACGGGGAAGATCTCCGAGACGATTCCGAAGAACGGCAGCGCGATGATGTACACCTCGGGGTGACCGAAGAACCAGAACAGGTGCTGCCACAGCAGCACACCACCCGTGGCCGGGTCGAAGATGTGGCCACCGAGGTGACGGTCGACGAACAGACCCATGAACGCGGCGGTCAGCAGCGGGAACGCCAGCAGAATCAGAATGCTGGTGATGAAGATGTTCCACGTGAAGATCGGCATCCGGAACATCGTCATGCCGGGGGCACGCAGGCAGATGACGGTGGTGATCATGTTGACACCACCGAGGATGGTGCCGAGGCCGGCGACCGCGAGGCCCATGACCCAGAGGTCGGCGCCGACGCCCGGGGAGTGCAGCGCACTCGTCAGGGGCGTGTAGGCGGTCCAGCCGAAGTCGGCGGCACCACCGGGGGTGATGAAGCCCGCGGTCGTGATGATCGCGCCGAACACGTACAGCCAGTAGCTGAACGCGTTGAGTCGCGGGAACGCCACGTCGGGGGCGCCGATCTGCAGCGGCAGGATGTAGTTGGCGAACCCGAACACGATCGGCGTCGCGTACAGCAGCAGCATGATCGTGCCGTGCATGGTGAACAGCTGGTTGAACTGCTCGTTCGACAAGAACTGCATACCGGGCACAGCGAGCTCGGCGCGCATCATCAGGGCCATGAGACCACCGATGAGGAAGAACGCGATCGAGGTCGTCAAGTACATGATTCCGAGCACCTTGGGGTCGGTGGTCGTAATCATTTTGAAGATGAACGAGCCCTTGGGTCCCTGCCGCGGCGGGTAAGGCCTGGCTGCAGCTATCGCGGGGACTGGCTGGGGCGCTACGGCAGTCACTGATCCTCCTGAATGCGCGTCCGACCCCGGGCTGCGAGGCGAACGGTCTCTGGCTTGCGCTCATCGAATCGTAGACCGTGCCCTCTGCGGCCTCCGACTGGGTCCTACCCACTGTCGTACTTACCCGGACTCAGAGCAAACCGGGGCGCGGGCGACCTGCGGTTTGTTCCATCGGGGAGCACCGGGGAGTGCTCACTGTCACGCAGTCCGGCGTGTCGCGTGGGGACGGTCGAGGCGGTCCCGCGGAGGCTCCGGCACGCCGGAACCGGGCTGTTAAGGTTTCGCTCACCTAACTTCTATCAGGAGCTCCATGTGAACGTTCTCTCCCGCCGCCGGGTAGTCGCCGGCGCGGTCGCGCTGGCCGCGGCAGCCACCCTCTCGATCACGTCCTGCTCCAGCAGCGACGACTCCGCCGCCGCCGGCACCACGTCGTCGCCCGGGCAGTTCCCCCGCACCGTCGACCACTTCCGCGGCAGCACCGAGATCCCGGCCGCACCGCAGCGCATCGTGGCACTCGACAACAGCTTCACCGACGCCGTCCTCCTCCTCGAGGCGCCCCTGGTCGGGTACGTCGACTACCGCGAGCCCGGCCTCCCCGACTACCTCGGCACCACCCGCGACGAGTACGCGGCGGACGCGAAGTCGGTGGGCAAGGTCAGCAGCGCGAGCCTCGAGCAGATCGCCGCGCTGCAACCCGACCTGATCATCTCCGCCGAGGTGCGCGACGGAAAGAACTACGAGCAACTGTCGGCGATCGCGCCGACCATCTTCACCGAGACGACCGGGCCCACGTGGAAGGACAACATCCGGCTCGTCGGAAAGGCGCTCGGCAAGGAAGAACTCGCGGAGCAGAAGATCGGTGCCTACGAGGAGCGGGCCGCCTCGGTCGGCGCGGAGATCAACGGCACGGCGTCGAATCCGGTGATCTCGGTCGTCCGGTTCGCGGGCGAGCCGACGGCACGCCTCTACCGCACCACCTCGTTCAGCGGGATCGTTCTCGCGGACGCCGGGCTGGCACGTCCGCAGAGCCAGGGCCCCGATCCGGCCGACCCGGACAACATCATGCAGGCCGTCAGCCCCGAACTGATCAGTGAGGCGGAGGCCGACGTCATCATCGTCAGCACCTGGCAGGACCCGGCAGGCAAGAGCGCCGAAGCGGCGAAGCCGTTCCTGGAGAGCCCGCTGTGGCAGACGCTGAAGGGACGCAAGGTCGACGTCGACGACGCCCGCTGGATGACGCCGGTCAGCGTCCAGGGCGCGCACCTGATCCTCGACGACCTGTCGGACACGTTCGGGGTGGACAAGCACAGCGGCTAACCTGAACGCGCCCGCACACACAGGAAGTCGCCGAATTGTCCCCTCGTAGGTTTTCCGCCCGCCGCGCGTCCACCGGTCTGGTCGCTGCCGTCGCCGCGCTCGCGCTGGCCGGCTGCTCTCAACCGTCCGACGACGATCCCGCAGCGTCCATCGTCCGGACCACCACGCAGATCGCCGGAGCCGGCGTGGTCGGCATCGAGCGGGACACCACGACGGCCTGCGCCGAGCGGGCCCCGGTCGACGCCGCACTCGCGGCCGGCTCGACGCACCGGGTGGTCCACACGAAGGGCGAGAGCGACGTCCCGTCCGATCCGCAGCGGATCGTGGTCCTCGACAGCGCCGCGCTGGACGCGGTGTGCGCCCTCGGCCTGTGGGAGAACGTGGTCGGCGCGGCAACCCTCGACGGCGAGTCGCCGCAGCCCGGCTACCTCGGCACCGGCGTCTCCGAGATTCCGAGCGTCGGATCCGTGGACGCCCCGGACGTGAACAGGATCGCGCAGGCGGACCCGGACCTGATCCTCGGATCGAGTCCGGCGTCCGACCAGCTGTACGGCACGCTCTCCCCCATCGCGCCCACCGTGTTCGTCGGCTCCGACCCCGTGTACTGGAAAGCGCAGTTCCTCCTCGCCGGCAACGCGATGGGCCGGGCCGACGCAGCGACCGCGGCACTCGAGCAGTACCAGCAGGGCGCGAAGCAACTCGGCATCGACATCGATGCCGCGCAGACACAGGCGTCCGTCGTGCGTTTCGACGCCGACAGCATGGAGGTCGAGGGCCCGGCCACGTTCGCGGGCCAGGTCCTCACCGACGCCGGGGTGCGGCGGCCCGCCTATCAGAACCTCGACGGCGTCGTCACCGAACCGATCTCCGAAGCCGACATCGACCAGGCCGAGGGCGACCTCATCTACGCCGTCCTGGACGGCAAGGACGGCACCGCGCACGCGGAGGACGTCATGTCCGGGGAGGCCTGGGAAGACCTCGAGGCCGCCCGCGACAAACGGGTCTTCGCCGTCGAGGGTGACGTGTGGGGCGGAAACGGCGTCGTCGCCGCGCGCGCAATGCTCACCGACCTGCGGAACACGCTGAACGGCTACGTCGGCTAGGAGGCTCGATGCCCGTGCCCGAGTTCGTCACCGCCCTGCGCGGCCACGTCGGCACCGCACCGCTGTGGCTGTCCGGGGTGAGCGTCGTGGTGCGCGACGACGACGGACGGGTGCTGCTGACCCGGCGCGTCGACAACGGCAAGTGGGCGGTCGTGTCCGGCATCCTCGAACCCGGGGAGGAACCGGGACCGGCCGCGCTCCGGGAGATCCGCGAGGAAACCGGTGTCGACGCCGAACTGGTCCGGATCACGAGCGTCGACGTCACCGACCCGGTCACCTACCCCAACGGCGACGTCGCGCAGTATCTCGACGTGTGCTTCCTCGCCCGGTACGTCGGCGGCGAGGCCGCCGTGTCGGACGACGAGAACCACGACGTGGCCTGGTTCTCCCCCGACTCGCTGCCGGACGACCTCACCCCGTCGTCGCGGCTGCGCCTCGACAAGGCAGTGCAGGACGTCCCCGAGGCGTGGTTCCGCCGCTGAACGCAATTCGCCCGATGCCGCACCGGTGCAGCAGAACCGAACCGGTGTGACATCGGGCGACGCGAAAGTTCGTTCTAGAAATCCCAGTCTTCGTCTTCGGTGTTGACGGCCTTGCCGATGACGTAGGAGCTGCCCGAGCCGGAGAAGAAGTCGTGGTTCTCGTCGGCGTTGGGCGAGAGTGCCGACAGGATCGCCGGGTTGACGTCCGTCTCGTCCTTCGGGAACAGACCCTCGTAGCCGAGGTTCATCAGCGCCTTGTTGGCGTTGTACCGCAGGAACTTCTTGACGTCCTCGGTGAGGCCCACCTCGTCGTAGAGGTCCTGGGTGTAGTCGACCTCGTTGTCGTAGAGCTCGAAGAGCAACTCGAACGTGTAGTTCTTGAGGTCGTCGCGCTCGGCCTCGGTGAGCTGCTCGAGACCCTTCTGGTACTTGTAGCCGATGTAGTACCCGTGCACGGCCTCGTCACGGATGATGAGGCGGATGAGGTCGGCGGTGTTGGTGAGCTTCGCCCGCGACGACCAGTACATCGGCAGGTAGAAGCCGGAGTAGAACAGGAAGCTCTCGAGCAGGGTGGACGCCACCTTGCGCTTGAGCGGTTCGTCGCCCTGGTAGTAGTCCATGACGATCTCGGCCTTGCGCTGCAGGTTCGGGTTCTCCTCGGACCAGCGGAAGGCGTCGTCGATGTCGCGGGTGGAGCACAGCGTCGAGAAGATCGAGCTGTAGCTCTTCGCGTGCACCGACTCCATGAACGCGATGTTGGTGTACACCGCCTCTTCGTGCGGCGTGATGGCGTCGGGGATGAGGCTGACGGCTCCCACGGTGCCCTGAATGGTGTCGAGGAGCGTCAGCCCCGTGAACACCCGCATCGTGAGCTGCTTCTCCTGCGCCGTGAGCGTGCCCCACGACGGGATGTCGTTGGACACCGGCACCTTTTCGGGCAGCCAGAAGTTGCCGACGAGACGGTCCCACACCTCGGCGTCCTTCTCGTCCTGGACGCGGTTCCAGTTGATCGCGGATACGCGACTCACCAGCTTGACCATTGATTCCTCACTTCGTTCGGCTGTGAGTACTTGTTAACCGCCGGCGGTTAACAAGTACTCACGGGCGGCGGAGCCGCCTACAGCATGCAGGAGACGCAGTTTTCCACCTCGGTACCCTCCAGAGCCATCTGACGCAGCCGGATGTAGTACAGCGTCTTGATGCCCTTGCGCCACGCGTAGATCTGCGCCTTGTTGATGTCGCGGGTGGTGGCGGTGTCCTTGAAGAACAGCGTCAGCGACAGCCCCTGGTCGACGTGCTGCGTCGCGGCGGCGTAGGTGTCGACGATCTTCTCGTACCCGATCTCGTAGGCATCCTGGTAGTACTCCAGGTTGTCGTTGGTCAGGTACGGCGCCGGGTAGTAGACGCGGCCGATCTTGCCTTCCTTGCGGATCTCGATCTTCGACGCCACCGGGTGGATGGAACTGGTGGAGTAGTTGATGTACGAGATCGACCCGGTCGGCGGGACGGCCTGCAGGTTCTGGTTGTAGATGCCGTGCTTCTGCACGGACGCCTTCAGCTCCCGCCAGTCGTCCTGCGTCGGGATGTGCACACCGGACTCGGCGAACAGCTGCCGCACCCGCTCCGTCTTCGGTTCCCACACCTGGTCGGTGTACTTGTCGAAGTACTCGCCCGACGCGTACGTGGACTGCGGGAAGCCCTTGAAATGGGTGCCCCGCTCGATTGCGATCCGGTTGGACGCCTGCACCGCGTGGAACACGACGGTGTAGAAGTAGATGTTCGTGAAATCGACACCCTCTTCGGAGCCGTAGAAGATCCGCTCCCGCGCCAGGTACCCGTGCAGGTTCATCTGGCCGAGGCCGATGGCGTGAGAGTCGTTGTTGCCCTGCTCGATCGACGGCACCGAGTAGATGTGCGTCTGGTCGGACACCGCAGTGAGAGCGCGGATCGACACCTCGATGGTGCGTGCGAAGTCCGGCGAGTCCATGGCCTTCGCGATGTTCAGCGACCCGAGGTTGCAGGAGATGTCCTTGCCGACCTCGCTGTACGAGAGGTCGTCGTTGAACAGCGACGGCGTCGAGACCTGCAGGATCTCCGAGCACAGGTTGGAGTGGGTGATCTTGCCCTCGATGGGGTTGGCCCGGTTCACCGTGTCCTCGAACATGATGTACGGGTAGCCCGACTCGAACTGCAGCTCGGCGATGGTCTGGAAGAACTCGCGTGCCTTGATCTTCGACTTGCGGATCCGCTTGTCGTCGACCATCTCGTAGTACTTCTCGGTGACGTTGACGTCCGCGAACGGCACACCGTAGATGCGCTCGACGTCGTACGGCGAGAAGAGGTACATGTCCTCGTTCTTCTTCGCCAGCTCGAACGTGATGTCGGGGATCACGACGCCCAGCGACAGCGTCTTGATGCGGATCTTCTCGTCCGCGTTCTCGCGCTTGGTGTCGAGGAAGCGGTAGATGTCCGGGTGGTGCGCGTGCAGGTACACCGCGCCCGCGCCCTGACGCGCACCGAGCTGGTTGGCGTACGAGAAGGAGTCCTCGAGCAGCTTCATGATCGGGATCACGCCGGAGCTCTGGTTCTCGATCTTCTTGATCGGGGCACCGTGCTCACGAACGTTGCTGAGCAGCAACGCAACTCCGCCGCCGCGCTTGGACAGCTGCAGGGCCGAGTTGATGGAGCGGCCGATCGACTCCATGTTGTCCTCGATGCGCAGCAGGAAGCAGGACACGGGCTCGCCGCGCTGCTTCTTGCCGGAGTTGAGGAACGTGGGGGTGGCGGGCTGGAACCGGCCGGCGATGATCTCGTCGACGAGCTTGGTCGCCAGGTCCTCGTCGCCTGCGGCGAGCGTGAGCGCGACCATGCAGACACGGTCCTCGAACCGCTCCAGGTAACGCTTGCCGTCGAACGTCTTCAGCGTGTACGAGGTGTAGTACTTGAACGCGCCCAGGAACGTCGGGAAGCGGAACTTCTTCGAGTAGGCGTGCTCGATCAGCGACTTCACGAACGCGCGCGAGTACTGGTCGAGGACCTCGGGCTCGTAGTAGTTCTCCTCCACGAGGTAGTCGAGCTTCTCGTCCAGGTTGTGGAAGAAGACGGTGTTCTGATTGACGTGCTGCAGGAAGTACTGCCGGGCCGCCGCGACGTCCTTGTCGAACTGGATCTCGCCGTTGGGCCCGTACAGGTTGAGCATCGCGTTGAGTGCGTGGTAATCGAGACCGTTCGTCGAGTCTCCACCGCGCGCGTCGCGCTCTACGCTCCCCGCGTCGATGGTGTCTGTGATGGTCGGCGCCACTTCTCGTGCTCCTCGTCTAAGTGATCCCAGAATTCACCCAGACCGGCCCTGACCCGCTCGACGTCCTCGGCTGTGCCCATGAGTTCGAAGCGGTAGAGGTAGGGAACGTGGCATTTCTGAGAAATGATGTTTCCTGCAAAGCAATAGGATTCACCGAAATTGGTGTTTCCCGCCGCGATCACTGCTCGGATCAGCGACCTGTTGTGCGTGTTGTTGAGAAATCGGATGACCGGCTTCGGGACGTAGCTGGTGTCGCGGCCCATGGCCGTCGTCCCCCCGCCGTAGGTCGGGAGGATCAGCACATAGGGTTCGTGCACCTCGAAGGTGCCCTCGCGGTCATGAATGGGTATGCGCGTCGCAGGCAGCCCGAGCCGCTGGACGAATCGGTGCGTGTTCTCCGAGGCGCTGGAGAAGTACACCAGCGATGTCATCGGTTTCCACCATCTGGACTAGTACTACCGTTTACTGCCGCCCGGGAATCGGTTCGTTCTCCGCCTCGGGCGGTGCGATCGCTTCGCTTCAAGCAGCGTTTGCCGAGAGGGTCTTGATGCGGTCGGGGCGGAAGCCCGACCAGTGCTCGTCACCGGCCACGATCACAGGCGCCTGCAGGTATCCCAGTGCCATGACGTAGTCCCGGGCTTCGGGGTCTTCGGTGATGTCGACGACGGAGTATTCGATACCCGCCTTGTCGAGGGCCCGGTAGGTGGCATTGCACTGAACGCAAGCGGGCTTGGTGTAGACGGTGATGCTCATGAAGTCCCTCTTTCCACTGCCGAATGGAGCTGACGAAGTGTGTGTTCAGCGCACTGAGACTTCCCCGGATCGAGATGGCGGTGACCCCCGATGGAGATGCTCACCGAGTCGGTTCTCGTTGTGGTCTCTCAGTGCTCAAGACACTACACCTAGTGGCCGACAGAAACACTTAACCCGAGATGTTGTGAGTCACATTGATGAAATTCCCTGGTCGTCATCCCGCGGACCATAAATTTCGTGCTCGCTCCGGCGTGTCGCACATCACATTTTCGGCGTGACGCGGAACACCCCTCGCATCGCGCTCGTGCACTGGAGGCTTCGGGAGCTTACGTCACCTCCGAGGACACGCCCGCATCGGCGGCGCGGGCTCCCGCACAGCGCCGTCCGGACCGGCCGGACACCACTTCCGCCGCACGATGCCGGTCCTTCCGGGACCCGGCCCCCGCCGCACCCCACACCCCCTCTCCCTCCTGCCGCGGCCGGGCGCACCGGGCGTCGTACCCGGCCACCGCTCCCACGCTTGCCGGCCGGTAACTGCAGGCCCCGACTCCCCCTCCCGGTACCGTGAGCGAATGTCCGACGACCCCCTGGACGACCTCGTCTGGTCGGCGCCCGTAGCGCGCACGAGGCGCGTGACGCCGAACATGCAGCGGATCACCCTCGCGGGCGGCGATCTGAGTCGATTCGAATCCAGCGGGACGCCCGACGAGCGCCTGCTCCTCGCGTTCCCGCCGGACGGCGCGGAGAAGCGCAGTTACACCGTGCGCCGCTGGGACCGGGACGCCTTGGAGATGGACATCGACTTCGCCGTCCATGCGGGTGGGACCGCGGCGCACTGGGCCGCGAGCGCGCGCCCCGGCGAGATGCTCGGGTTCTCCACCGCCTCGGGGTGGTACGCGCCGCCCGCCGACGCCGAATGGCAGCTTCTCGTCGCCGACATGACGGCACTGCCCGCCGTCGGACGGATCCTGGAGGAACTACCCGGTTCGGCGCGGGTGCACGTGATCGCGGAGGTCACCACCCCGGCGGACCGGCAGCAGTTCACGACAGACGCCGCGCTGACCGTGACATGGCTGGACGGAAGCGGCAACGGCGCCGGGGACAGCCTGCTGGCCGAAGCGGCCCGCGACCGGCCGCTTCCGGATTCGCCGGGATACGTGTGGTTCGCGGGCGAGGCGAAGGTGTCGCGGATGGTGCGACGCTGGTTGCGCCACGACCTGGGCTGGCCCGCGGACCGCTACGACGTCATCGGCTATTGGCGCGACAACAAAGAGGAGTGGGTCGCGCGGTACGAGACGGTGCGCGAACAGATAGAAGCCGCCAGGGACTATGCCCTGGCGGCCGGTGAAGACTTCGACGCGGTGCGGGACGCCGTCGACGCAGCCCTGGATCGGACCGGGCTGTAACGACGACGGCGTTCCGCGTACGGATCGTCAGGCGTCGACGAGTTCCTTCGTGGCGTCGACCAGGCTGGCGACGACGCCCGCGACCTGCTGCGCGACCTCGGCGTTCTCGCGCGGGTGCCGGTCACCGAACTTGTCGATGGTGCCGCCGATGGCGAGGGTGACGTCTTCGAGGACCTTGCCGCCTGCGATGCGGACGGCCTTGCGGGTGTCCTCGTGCGCCCACTGCGCGCCGTTGCCGCTGGGCGAGGCGCTGATGACGGCGACGGGCTTGTCCTTGACGGCGCCGGTGCCGTACGGCCGGGAGATCCAGTCGATGGCGTTCTTGAGGACGGCCGGGATGGTGCCGTTGTACTCGGGCGTGAGCAGCAGGAGGGCGTCGGCGCGGCCTGCGGCGTCGCGCAGCGCCTCGACGGCGGGGATGGAACCGGCGACGTCGATGTCCTCGTTGTAGAAGGGGACCTCACCGAGTCCGTCGAACACGATCACCTCGGCACCCTCGGGTGCCACGGCGACCGCGGTCTCGGCGAGCTGACGGTTGACCGAGGCGGCGCGGAGGCTGCCGACGAGAACGAGAACGTTGGTCTGTGACATGTCAATAATCCTTCGATGGTGCGTAGGGCGACTCGTGAACATGTATAGCAACTAAACGGACCGCGGTCCACTTATGTTCCCGTCGCGGTAGGATGCGGAGTGTGACCAGCCCCCTCCTGCCCCAGATCGGGGTCGATCCCCCGGAACGCGGAGACGCCGCACGTAACCGGCGTCTTCTGCTCGATGCGGCCGCGCTGCTGGTCGCCCAGCGTGGTGTCGACGCCGTCACGATGGACGCCGTCGCCTGCAAGGCCGGTGTGGGCAAGGGCACAGTGTTCCGCCGGTTCGGCAGCCGGTCGGGACTCATGCACGCACTCCTCGACCACACCGAACGAGAACTCCAGCAGTCCTTCATGTTCGGTCCGCCGCCCCTCGGGCCTGGCGCCGACCCGATCGACCGGCTGATCGCCTTCGGGCACGCCCGCATCGCGATCGTCGAAGTGCAGGGCGAGGTCCAGCGCGCGGCCGAGAACTCTCTCGAGTTCCGTTTCGCCGCTCCCGCGCGGGCGGTGTCCGTGCGCCATGTCGTCTCCCTCCTCCGCGCGGCCGGCGTGCAAGGCGATCACGAACTGCTCGCCTGTTCGCTGCTCGCCCCCCTGGAGGCCACACTCGTACTGCACGAACTGCGCGACCTCGGGATGTCCGTCGAACGGCTCGGCGACGCCTGGGAGGACCTGATCCGGCGCGTCACCCGATGTTGATCCCGGATCCGGACATTTTGTCTAACCTCGGGGAATGCGCACCACCGCCGCCGTTCTCGGCCTCCTGACGTTCGCCTCGCTCACCGCCTGCGGCGGGGATGCGCAGCCCAAGGCCCCCGACCCGACCGGCCGCACGTTCGTCTCCACCTCCGTCGAGGGCGACCCCATTCCCGGCGGTGGGCCGCTCGTGCTCGGGTTCACCGACCCCGGGCGGCTGTCCGTCGACGCCGGATGCAATCAGGGCAGCGCCGACGTCGACCTGTCCGACGGGAAGATCGTGACGGGACCGCTCGCCATGACGCTGATGGCGTGCCCCGGCGAGGCGGCAGGCGCCGACCCCTGGGTGGCGGCCCTGCTGGACGCGCAACCGAACTGGACCCTCGGCGGCGACACGCTCACCCTCACCACGCCCACCGCTTCGGTGACGCTCACGGACGAGAAGGTCGCCCGGCCGGACCGGCCCGTCGTCGGGACCACGTGGACGGTGACCGCGCTGATCAGCCCGGACGCCGTCACCACGACAGCGGCGCTGGAGCGGACCGCACCGCAGTTGCTGATCGCAGCCGACGGTTCGGCGTCCGGTTTCACCGGCTGCAACCGAATGACCGGGACCGCGGACGTGCAGCAGAGTTCGATCACGTTCGGGTCGTGGGCCACCACCCGAATGGCGTGTCCGCCGGACGAGACGGAGGTGGAGCGCGCCGTCCTCGCGGCACTGACCGGGGAGACGGGATACAGCGTCCATTCGGATTCGATGCGCGTGGTCAACGCGGACGGCACCGGGCTGGAACTACGCGCGAGCTAGAGAGCGGTGAGCCAGCGCCCGAGTTCGCGGGCGCTCGCATCGATCCGGGCGGGCCAGTCCAGTGCCGAGTCGTCCGCCGTGTCGCTGACGTGCTTGACGAGCCGGCACCGGGCGCCGGCGCGGGCGCTGGCATACGCGACGGCGAAACCCTCCATGTCGACGAGGTCGGCTCTGCGGGCGAGTTCGTCGCGCACGCCGGCGTCGGACACGAACAGATCTCCGGTCGCGAGCACGGACCCGTCGCCGTCGGGCAGGGCCAAAAGATCGCCCACGTCGTGCCCGAGCGCCCGGATGGCGTCGCCGCTGATGTCGTGATTCAGGACGGTCGACGGCGTGAACAGCCCGCTGTGATGCTCGTGGAGCGCCCCCGCGGTGCCGATGTTGACGACGAGCGGTTTGCCGGTTCGCGGGTAGTCGGCGAGCGCGGACGCCACGGCCACGGCGGCGCTCACCTTGCCGATCCCGGTGATCAGGACCTCGAACTCGGACGGGACGTGCACCGCCTCCGCCTTGGTCGCGCTGACCACCAGAACGTCCGATCTACTCATGCGCGGAACCGTACCCTGCGCCCGTCAGGGGCACTCGCTAGAGTTCTGTCATGGCGAATCTACGTGCGCAGATCCTCGAGGAACTCGGTGCCCGGCCCACCATCGACGCGGCCGGCGAGATCCGCAAACGTGTTCAGTTCCTGAAGGACTACCTGCTGTCGACCCCGGCCAAGGGTTTCGTCCTGGGTATCAGCGGCGGTCAGGACAGCACCCTCACCGGGCGCCTCGCCCAGCTCGCGGCGAGCGAACTGCGCGAGGAGGGCCACGACGCCGAGTTCGTGGCCGTGCGGCTGCCCTACGGCACGCAGGCCGACGAATCCGACGCGCAGATCTCCCTCGACTTCATCAAGCCCGACCGGTCGGTGGTCGTCAACGTCAAGCCCGGCGCGGACGCGACCGCGAAGGAGTCCTCCGATGCCCTGCGCGACATCATCGGCGACGGCGGCGAACTCCGCGACTTCGTCCGCGGCAACATCAAGGCCCGCGAGCGCATGGTGATCCAGTATTCGATCGCCGGTCAGCTCGGGTATCTCGTCGTCGGCACCGACCATGCCGCCGAGGCGATCACCGGTTTCTTCACCAAGTTCGGCGACGGCGGCGTGGACGTCACTCCCCTGACGGGGTTGTCCAAGCGTCAGGGTGCCGCGCTGCTCCGCGAACTCGGCGCACCCGAGAGCACGTGGAAGAAGGTTCCCACCGCCGACCTCGAGGACGACCGTCCCGCGCTTCCCGACGAGGAGGCGCTGGGCCTGACGTACGCGCAGATCGACGACTACCTCGAGGGCAAGGACGTCCCGGACGCCGTGGCCGAGAAGCTCGAGGCGATGTTCCGCAGCACCCGGCACAAGCGCACGGTCCCGGTGACCCCGCTCGACACGTGGTGGCGGTGACCCGGTGGTCCAGGCGCTGGTCGCGGGCGGTACCGGCACTGCAGGCCGGCAGGTGGTCAAGGAGTTCCTCGCCCGCGGTCATTCCGTCCGGGTCCTGACCCGGCACGGCGGGGCGCCCGGTAGCGAGATCGCGCATTTCCACGGCGATCTCGTCACCGGCGACGGCCTCGACGAGGCGCTCGACGGTGTCGACGTCGTGGTGGACACCACCGACGGCAAGACCAAGGGCACCCGGGCGGTGCTGGAGAAGGGCGCCGAGAACCTGCTCGCCACCGCGGACGGCGCGGGCGTCGGACGCGCCGTCCTCCTCTCCATCGTCAACGTCGACCAGGCCGAACTCGCCTATTACCAGGCGAAGCGCACCCAGGAGCGGGTCTACGAGAGTGCCGCGATGGAGACGGCGATCGTGCGGGCAACCCAGTTCCACGACTTCATTCCCATGATCGCGAAGCCGGCGAGCCGGGCGGGGCTGATCCCGGCGTTCTCGAAGACGAGCTTTCAGACCATCGACACGAGGGACGTGGCGACCGCCCTGGTCGACGCCGCCCTGGCCGCCGACGCGCCGAAGGGGACGATCACCATCGGCGGCCCGGAGGTGCGCACCGCCCGCGATCTGACGACGGCGTGGAAGAAGGCCACCGGGACGCACGGGTTCGTCGTGAACGTGCCGCTTCCCGGCGCGCTGGGGCAGTTCCTGCGAAACGGATCGAACCTGGTGCCCGACAACCGGTTCGGAACGATCACCTTCGACCGGTGGCTGGCCGAGTCCATCCACTGAACGGCCCGGCGGACAGCGGACTAGCCGCCGGCGAACGGTGGCAACACGTCCACCTGGGCGCCGGCGGTGCGCGTCAGATCGCGGGTCAACTCGGAGTCCACCAGGAAGGCGGAGACCGAGAGCACCTGCTGCATGTCGGGACCGTACTTGGCGAGGAGAAGGTCCTTCACCTGGCCGAGATCCGCGGTGGCCGGGAGGTCGAGGGTCTCCTTCGTGCAGCCCGCCGCGTCGGCGGCGGCCGCGAAGTACCGAACCGAAATGCCTGTCACATCAACCACCGATTGCTCCCATGCTGCGTTGCGGCGGGGCGAAGCCCGCCGCGTTGATCCCGTGGCCTGCCCACTTGTTCCACATCGCGCCGCGCCACAACTGCGCCAGGTCTTCGTCGCCCGCACCCGACCGCAGCGCCGACCGCAGATCGACCTCCTGGTCGCTGAACAGGCACGAACGTACCGTTCCCTCGGCGGTGAGGCGGGTGCGGTCGCAGTCGGAGCAGAACGACCGGGTTACGGACGCGATGATTCCGACCGTGCCCGGTCCGCCGTCGACGAGCCACTCCTCGGCGGGCGCCGACGGGTCTTCCCTCCCGTGTTCGGTGAGCGTGAACCGCTCGCCGAGGACGGCCAGCAACCGGTCGGCGGTGACCATGTTGTCGCGTGCCCACTCGTGATCGGCGTCGAGCGGCATCTCCTCGATGAACCGCAGCGTGACGCCCTCGTGCAGGCACCATTCCAGGAGATCGGCCGCTCCGCTGAGCGTTTCGGGCATCAGCACCGCATTGATCTTCATCGGCGCCAGTCCGGCTCGGGCGGCGGCGCGGATACCGGCCATCACCGACGGCAGACGGTCGCGCCTGGTCAGTCTCGCGAAGTGCTCACGATCGACCGAATCGAGGGAGACGTTGACCCGTGTCAGCCCGGCGCGGGCGAGCCCGGCCGCGCGGTGCTCGAGACCGACCGCGTTGGTGGTCATCGCGAGCGGAATCCCCGGCACCCGCTCGGCGCATCCGGCGATCATCCGCTCGAGATCCACCCGCATCAGCGGTTCGCCGCCGGTGAACCGGACCTCGCGGACACCGAGCCGGTGGACGGCGATGTCGACGAGCCTGACGATCTCGTCTGCGGTGAGGAGATTCTGCGCCGGAATGGCGGGCAGGCCCTCCTCGGGCATGCAGTACGTGCAGCGCAGCGAACACTTCTCGGTGATCGACACCCGCAGATCCCGCGCGACGCGGCCGAACCGGTCGACCAGCTGGTCGACGTCCGGTCTGCCGTCGAGCGAGACCGACGACCGGACGGTCGGGATCCCCATCTCCACCGTCGTCATCGAGTCGCCTTTCGCTGCATCTGTCCAGTATGCCGCGCGGGGGTGAGCGTTGTCCGATGCGGTGCGCGTCACTCCGCCGGGAGGTGCCTAGGATTGGTGATCATGGCCGGAGGAATATCGTGACCGCACGCTCT
Source organism: Rhodococcus sp. P4_B6 (assembly GCF_056402215.1). Lineage (NCBI taxonomy): Bacteria > Bacillati > Actinomycetota > Actinomycetes > Mycobacteriales > Nocardiaceae > Rhodococcus > Rhodococcus sp. P4_B6. The sequence continues at coordinate 75,647 of NZ_JBFUHV010000033.1, forward strand.
GTGGAGCAGCACGCCCAGCACGTCGCCGAACTCCTCGCGCCGTTGCACGGGCGCCCGCCCGAGGAGATCCCGCTGGGCGAGGCACTCGGGCGCGCCCTGGCCGCCGACGTCCGCTCCCCCGTCGACCTGCCGTTGTTCCGGAATTCGCAGATGGACGGATACGCGGTCGACGCCGCCTCCGTCACGTCCATCCCGGCGGTGCTGCCGGTCCGGGGCGTGATCGCCGCGGGACCGGCAGGCACCACCGTCCACACTCCCGGGACCGCCTACCGGATCATGACCGGTGCGCCGATCCCCGAAGGCGCCGACGCGATCGTCCCGGTCGAGGACACCGAGGCCGCGGACGGACAGGTCCGCATCGAACGCTCGCGCACCGCCGGTGAGTTCGTGCGCGAGCGCGGCAGCGACGTCCGGGAGGGCATGCTCCTGCTGCCCGCGGGCAGTGTGCTCGCCGCCCGGCACATCGCCGTCCTCGCCGCCGTCGGCTTGCAGCGCGTCCCCGTGCGCCCGCGCCCGCGCATCGCCGTGATCACCACGGGAGCCGAACTGGTGGACGCCGGAACGACGCTGCAC